>JANMON010000307.1:0-8164 GCA_031369265.1 Gemmatimonadaceae bacterium
CTCCGGCCGCTGCCGCTGCGTCGACCAGCTCGTCAGCTTCGTCGAGCGTGACGGCAATCGGCTTCTCGACAAAGAGGTGCTTGCCGGCACCGAGTATCGCCATGCCCACCGCGTGGTGCGCCGTGGTCGGCACCACGCAGCTGACGGCATCGCTGGCCGCGACCAGCGACTCCAGCGTTGGATGTGACGTCACGCCGAGTTCCGCGGCTACGGCTGCGGCGCGCTCCGGATTGGCGTCGAAGAAACCGGCGAACGCGATGCCTGGCAGGTCGCGGAGGATCCGGACGTGATGAAAGCCCAGCCCACCTGCGCCGGCGACACCGATGCGGAGCGTCAGAAGCCGATCCCCCGTTCACTCTCCTCGATGAACGTGAGGAACGCGGTCACCTCGGGCAGCGGCTGCAGTTCGGCACGCGCACGCGTCAGCGCCTGCGACACGTTCAGCTCCGAGCGGAAGACGAGGCGATAGGCGCGCTTCAGCTCGCGCACGATGGCATCGTCGAACCCGCTGCGCTGCAGTCCCACCGAGTTGAGGCCGTAGAGCTTCACCGGATTGCCCACCGCCTTCAGGTACGGCGGCACGTCCTTCGCAACACGCGAGCAACCACCCACGAACGAGTGGCGTCCGATGCGCGCGAACTGGTGCACCGCCACCAGCCCGGAGACGATCGCCCGGTCGTCGATGATCACGTGGCCCGCCAGCTGGGTGCCGTTGCCGATGATCACGCCGTTCCCGATCTGGCAATCGTGCGCCAGGTGCACGTACGACATCAGGAACGACCCGCTGCCGACGCTGGTTTTCATGGAGTGCGTGGTACCACGGTTCACCGTCGCGTACTCGCGCACGACGGTATTCTCGCCGATCTCCACGGTGGTTTGCTCGCCGCGGTACTTGAGGTCCTGCGGATCGCCACCGATCACCGACCCGATGCCGATCTTCACCCCCGCTGCGAGCGTCACGTTGCGTTCCAGCGTGGCGCGCATGGCGATTACGCAGCCGTCGCCGATCACGCACTGGTCGCCCACGTAGGCGTAGGGCCCGATGTCCACGCGTTCGCCGATCTGCGCCGTCGGCGCGATGATCGCCGTGGGATGGATCCCGCTGCTCACCGGCGTCGTCATCGTGGGCGCACCATCGCGGCCATGTCAGCCTCACACACCACCTCACCATCGACGCGCGCCACACCGCGCATCTTGCACAGCGGGCCGCGCATCGCCAGCACGTCGAGCTCGAATCGCAGCTGGTCTCCCGGCTTGACCGGCTTGCGGAACTTCACGTTGTCGAGGCTCGTGAAATACACGACCTTGGAATCGGGCTCCTGGATGCTGCCCAGCATCAGCATTCCGCCCACCTGCGCCATGGCCTCCACGATCAGCACGCCAGGCATGATCGGGTGGCCGGGGAAATGGCCCTGAAAGAACGGTTCGTTGATCGTCACGTTCTTGATGCCCACCACCCGCTTTCCCTCCTCCAGCTCGAGGATGCGATCCACCAGCAGGAACGGGTAGCGGTGCGGCAGCACCTTCATGATTTCTTCGATACCAAGCACCGTGGTCTCCTCCTTCGCTGTCCGGAGCAGCTCGCGGACGAACAGGACCGTGCCCTTGTGGCTCGGTCGGTGAGCGCGGATGTGTCCGCGGACGCGGGCACCGGCCAGCGCCAGGTCTCCAACACAATCAAGCGCCTTGTGGCGCACGAACTCGTCCGGCCAGCGCAGCGTGGTGTCCACCAGGCCATCCGCGTCCAGCACCACCGCGTTGGCCGTGCTCGCACCCTGAATCAACCCTGCGGCGCGCAGCGCTTCCACCTCGTGCACGAAGCCGAACGTGCGTGCGCTCCCCAGCTCCCGCGTGAAGCTCTCCGCCGTCACCGCCAGCGCAATCGACTGCTCGCCGATCAGCGGGTGCGGGAAGGCGATCGTCACGTCCAGCTCCAGCCGTGATGATGGCGTGGCCTCATAGACCGACTCCCCTGACTCCACCCGGATCGGCGCGGTGACACTGAGGTATCGCGCCGGCCCGCCGTGTTCGTGCACGCCGGCGCGGCGCAGCGCGTCGATGAACTCCCGCGCACTGCCATCCGCGATCGGCGGCTCGGCGGCGTCCATCACGATCCGCAGGTCGTCGATCTGCAGCGCCGCCACCGCGGCCAGCACATGCTCCACCGTGTGGAAGGCGTCGTCCCCAGCACCCAGCTGCGTGCGGCGATCCGCCAGTTCCGCCACGGCGGCCAGCGCCGGCACCGGCGTCGCGCCGGGCCGGTCACCGCGCACGAAGGTAACTCCCGCGTGCGGCGCCGCCGGTTCGAACCGCAGCGTCACCAGCTGGCCGAGATGCAGCCCGATCCCGCTCACCGTCTCGCTGCGGCGGATGGTCTGCCGGCGGACGGCGGTCATCGGGCGTCCTGCGCCTTCTCGAGGGACTTGAGCAGCGCCGGCAGCTTGTGCGCCGCGGCCTGCACTCGCAGCGACTCGCGATGCGGTCGCGCGGGATAGCCGCTCCACGTCTCGCCGGCCGGCACATCGCCGAACACGCCAGCCTGCCCTGCGATGCGGGCGCTGGCGCCAATGGAGATGTGACCCGCCAGTCCGGCCTGCCCGGCGATGATCACGCCATCCCCGATGCGCGTCGAACCTGAGATGCCGACCTGCGACATCACCAGGCAGAGTCGCCCCATGCGCACATTGTGACCGACCTGCACCAGGTTGTCGATCTTGGTGCCCGCGCCGATCACCGTGTCACCCACACTGCCACGGTCGATGGTGGTGTTTGCGCCGATCTCGACGTCCGACTCGAGGATCACGCGACCGATGTGCGGAATCTTCTGGTGCGCACCGTTGCCGAACACGTAGCCGAAGCCATCGCTGCCCAGCACCGCACCCGCCTGGACGATGACGCGATCGTGCAATACGGTCCCAGGATATGCTGTCACGTTCGGATGCACGATGCAGCGGGCGCCGATCGTGACGCCATCACCCAGCGTCACGCCCGCACCGATGGATGATCCCTCGCCGATGGTCACACCGTTGCCGATCACCGCGCGCGCGCCGATTGCCGCACTGGCAGCAATCGTGACGCCGTCACCCAGCACGGCGGAGGCGTGCACGCCGGGCACCACGGGCGCCGGCGGATGCAGCAGCGCCAGCACCTGCAACATTGCCTCCTGCGGCTGACTGACGACGATGCGCGCCGGCACCTGTGCCACGCCGGCCACCAGCGCGGGAGTGACCAGCACCACGCCCGCCTGCGACGCTGCAGCCTCGGCGCCGTATTTTGCGGCGTTGAAGAACGAAAGTGACGCGACGTCGGCCGAGTCGAGCCCGGCGACGCGCGTCACTTCGATCGTGCCATCGCCTTCCAGCGTGCCGCCGACGGCCGCAGCGATCGCTGCTGCACTGAGCGCAGCCGGTGATCCTGCGCCCCGCTGCGCTGGCGTCACCGAATCACGGACGCGGGCGCGCCACGCCGGCCGGCGATGCGACCGGACCGGTTGCCGGCGGCTTGGTGCCGGCAGCTGCCGGGGCCACCACGGTCGGCGCCGGCAGCTTCGGCGGGCCAAGCGACTTCAGGCGATCGATCACCCGGGTGGTGATGTCGAGATTCTTGTCGGCCGAGACGATGAACGGCACCTGGGCGCCGGCATCGAAGATGAACGCATAGCCGTCCTCGGCACGCACGTCCTGGATCACCTTGTTCACCTGCTCCATGATCGGCGCCATCAGCTCTTCCTGACGGGCCTGCGCAGCCTGCTGCATTTCCTGCGCACGCTGCTGGAACTCCTGCTGCCTGGCACCGATCGACCCTTCCTTGGCGGTGCGCTGCGCCGGCGTCAGCTGCGGCGCGGCCTTCTGGTACTCGGTGATGATCGACTGCAGGGAATCACTCATGCGCTGCATTTGCGTGCGCATGGGCAGCGTCTCCTTCTCGAACTGGGCCAGCGCCTCGGTACGACCCGGCGCGCCCTCCAGCACCTGATTGGAATTCAGGTACGCCACCTTCAGCACACCCGTCGGTGCCGTCGCCGGTGCCGACGTGGTGCCCTGCGCACCCGCCACACGCGTCGCCGCCACCAGCAGGGCGCCACCCAAAACCATCCGACTCACGAAACGCATTGCAGACTCCACAAGAAGAAAGATCAGAACGATTGGCCGCCGAGGCGGAAATGCAGCTGCCAGGCAGGTGCCGGGCGGCCGGACGAATCCACGCGATCCAGGCCGCGTGCCCAGTCCAGACCGAGCGGCCCGAGCGGAGTGACGGTGGAGAGACCGATGCCGGTGCCGCGGAACAGCCGGGTCGGGTCGAACTGCTGCACGCGACGGTAGACGTTACCGGCGTCGAAGAAACCGTTGATGTAGAACATCGAGTTGAAGCGAATGCCGACTTCCGCCGTGCTCGAGAAGAACGCCGCACCGGGATTCGTGTACGCTGCCGAGTTTGAATTGGCGTCGGGCAGGAAGCCGTCAGGCGTGATCGAGAACTCGGGATACCCACGCAGCGGCTCACCGAACTGCACGCCGCCCATGTTGAACTGCTGCGTATACCGGAACGCTCCCGAGTTCCCAAGCACGGCGCCCGAGCGCACGGTCAGGCCTGCGACGACCTTGATCGGCTGTGAACCCGGCTTGCTGCCACCGAACTGTGTCAACGTCGCGTAGTTCTTCATGTCGAGCGAGTAGCGCTGGAAGCGCGACGTGCCACCCAACCCATTGAATTGTGCAGTCAGGGTGCGTTGCGCGCCCGCCGAAGCGAACGGCAGGTCGATGCGTGTGTCGTATCCCAGCGTCGCACCGACATAGCTGCGAATATTCGAGCCTGAAAACTGTGACGACAGTGCCCCGAGCAGCCCCGATGCACCGTACCGTACGCTCTCGAGACCGTACGTGGCGAAGAGCCGAGTGTACGGCGACTGCGGTACCGGGAAGCCGAGCTGCAGGCTGAAACCGGTCTGGATCGGCTGGCCGTAGCCGCCGTTGAAGTTCGAGAAGCCGCCGATGCCCTGATAGCGGTTCTGCGTGCGATAGGCGCTGATCGTGCCGGACACCTGCGACAGGCGGATCTGCGGATCGGTGTAGGCGAGCTGGAAGTTGTTCTGGTAGCGACCGAAGTTCCAGTTCAGCGACCCGGACTTGCAGCGCCCGAACAGGTTCGGCTGCTGCAAACCGATGAAGCCGCCCACGCCAAGTCCCTGACCGGCGGATGCGCCGAAGTTCACGTTGCCGGTCTGCTTTTCCTTGACGCGGAAAATGATGTCCACGTCGCCGGTGGAGTCGGGGCGTGTGTCCGGGTTCGGCACCGGCGTCTCGAAGAAGCCAAGGTTGCCGATGTTCTGGTACGAGCGCACCAGGCGATCCTGGTTGAACACGTCGCCAGGCACGATCAGGAGCGCATTGCGGATGCAGCTCTCGACGGTGTGATCGTTCCCGAGGATCTCCACCCGGTTCACGATCGCCGGCTGTCCTTCCTCGATCTCCCAGCGCAGGTTCGCCACGTGCTTGCCGGCGATCGTGTCACGATCGACGATCGGGCGCACGCGGGCGTAGATGTAGCCTTCGTTGCTGTACGCCGTCTGTACCTTCTGCGTCCCTTCTTCCCAGCGACCCTGGTCGAAGGTGTTGGGCGGCGTGGACGGGCCCTTCTTTCGCAGCAGCGACATGGCGCGCTCACGCAGCGAGACCGACTGCGGCTGGAACGGATACAGCCGCTGGATCTCCTCGGTCGAGAAGCGTCGGTTGCCGAGCGCCTCGAACGACCCCAGCGCATAGCGCGGGCCCTCGCGGATGCTCAGGTCCACCAGTCCCTTGCCGCGCTCGCGGTCCACGATCAGCGTGTCGCGTTCCACCACGCCGTCGATGAAGCCCTGCCGGCCAAGGAACTGCGGAATGCGCTCGGTGAGGTCACCGGTGAACGTGTCCTCGTCGAACTCGCCCTTGCGGAACCAGAGGAAACCCTCGGGCTTGGTCTTCATCGTCGCCACCACGTCTGCGGGCGCGAGATTGGTGAGCCCGTTCACGCGCACGCCGCTGACGGCGAGGCGCCGCCCCTCGCTGACGCGGAACGTGACCTTCGCGCGCTGCTCACCCATCTCGGCGGTGTCCACCGTGATGCGATGCAGGTAGTAGCCGGCGGCTTCGTAGATCGAGTCGAGGCGCTGCTTGGTGCGCGCCACCAGCGCCGCATCCAGTGGTCGCCCGATCAGCAGGTCCACCTTGTCCTTCAACGTGCGCGTCGGAATGCGATCGCCGCCCACCACATCCACGTCACCGAGGATGGGACGCTCGGCCACGCTGATCACGATCGTCGCCAGGATCGGCGGACCATCGTGCACGCGGCAGCCCACCTGCACGTCGCTGAAATTGCCGGTCGCATACAGCTGCTTGATGGCGCGCTGCACGACCTTGAAGTTGAGCGCGACACCCGTCGCCATCTCCGCATCCGACAGGATCTGGTCGTTCGTGATGCGCAGATTGCCCTCCACCACAATCGAGTCGGGGAGAGCACATGCCCCTGGCCCCTCCTGCTGCGCCTGGGCGCGGGAGAGGGGGAGGCAGAAAGCAGCGGCCACGATGGCGGCCGCGGAGTGACGGAAAACGGGCATAAGCTTGGAAAATGTAACGAGTCAGCCGACCTGGTCTACCCACGACCGGGTCGGCTGTTTCACGGAACCGCAGTTCCGAGGGTGACGCAGGCCCGTCAGGCGGCCGGCGTCGCGCTCGCAGACACCCGGAACTGCAGCTTCGTCCCGTCCTCGGCCACGTCGACGTCGATCTCGTCGCCCTTCGAGAATTCGCCCAGCAGGATCTTCTCCGAGAGCGGATCCTCGATGTAGCGCTGGATCGCCCGCTTCAGCGGACGGGCACCGTACATCTCGTCGAACCCGTGCTTGGCCAGGAAGTCACTGCCGGCATCGGTGAGCTTGAGTGTTAGCTCCTCATCCGACAGGCGCTTCTGCACCTCGCGCAGCATCACCCCGACGATCTTGGCGATGTGCTCGCGGCTCAGCTGGTGGAAGACGATCACATCGTCGAGCCGGTTGAGGAACTCCGGGTTGAACGTGTGCTGCAGTTCCTCCTTCACCTTCTCCGAGATGCGCTCGAAGCTGCCACGGCTGTCCATCGTGCCGAAGCCCAGCGCCTTCCCCTTCGTGATCTCCTTCGCCCCCACGTTGCTGGTCATGATGACCACCGTGTTCTTGAAGTCGATCACGCGACCGTAGTTGTCCGTCAGGTGACCCTCGTCCAGCACCTGCAGCAGGATGTTGAACACATCCGGATGCGCCTTCTCGATTTCGTCGAGCAGGATGACGCTGTACGGCTTGCGACGGATCGCCTTGGTCAGCGTGCCGCTGTCCTCGTAGCCGACGTAGCCCGGAGGCGCACCGATCAATCGCGACACGGAGAACTTCTCCATGTACTCGCTCATGTCCACGCGGATCAGCGCCGACGCATCGGCAAACAGGAACTTGGCCAGCTGACGCGCCACTTCCGTCTTGCCCACGCCCGTCGGTCCGCAGAAGATGAAGCTGCCGATCGGACGGTTCGGGTCCTTGAGGCCGGCGCGGCTGCGACGGATGGAACGGGCCAGCGACTTGATCGCCTCCTCCTGCCCCACCACCTGCGCATGCATCTCCTCTTCCATGCGCAGCAGGCGCGCCGTTTCGGCTTCCTGCAGCCGCGTGACGGGAATGCCTGTCCAGCGGCTCACGATGAAGGAGATTTCCTCCTCACCGAGCACCGGCCGGAACGACTGGCGACGCTGCTCCCACTCTTCCTGCCGCTGGCGGATCTCCGCCTGCAATTCGCGTTCACGATCGCGCAGCGACGCGGCCTTCTCGAAGTTCTGGTCGCGGACCGCGCCTTCTTTGTCCACGTTCACCTGATCCAGCTGACCGCGCAGGTCGGCCACGTCGGCCGGAGGCACCTGGGCCGCCAGGCGCGCACGCGCACCGGCTTCATCGATCACGTCGATCGCCTTGTCCGGCAGGAAGCGGTCGGTGATGTAGCGCTCCGAGAGCTTCGCCGCTGCAAACAACGTGGTGTCGGGGATCGTCACGCGGTGATGATCCTCGTACTTCTTGCGCAGCCCCTTCAGGATCTCGACCGTCTCGTCCACCGACGGCGGATCGACGATCACCGTCTGGAAGCGGCGCTCGAGTGCGCCGTCCTTC
>JANMON010000321.1:0-3037 GCA_031369265.1 Gemmatimonadaceae bacterium
CCTGGCTTGTCGGCGCCCACGATGCGATACCACACCTTCCCACCCGGCACCTGAATGAAGCCGGTGGAGTCGGGGCGCTTCCCGGCCGTCGCGACGGAAGTGGTGTCCGCCTGCGGTTCCTTCTTCGGCGCACAGGAGATCACGGCACTCGCCAGCAACGCACTCCAGACGAACAGGCGCATTCTCACGGACTCCGGTGATTAGTCGCAGGGGGCGGCGGGCCAGGCGCTGCCGCAGGCTCTCGATCTCAAGCTACCGCCGGGCAACGACAGTCCGAAGTGCTCGGTCTCCCTACCGTTCGCGGTGACTACGGTCCTGTAGACCGCTCCGTCCCGCTCCTGGTGGACGATAAGTTCGCCAGCGGCAGCGGCGCCTCGGCCAACAGCGCATGCTGCGTTGAGATCTTCCGCAAACGGAACATGGCCGGGTCCGTCCGCGAGGAAGGCGAGGTGCCGAGGAGAAGACACGCGCAGACAACGTCTCCGCCGCTGGCGCTACATTCCGGAGGTGCAGCGATACCCGCGCGTCATCCTGCTCCCGGACCGCGAAACCGTCCACAACGCCTTCTTCGACCGGAGGTTCACGCGATGAACGTCAAATACTTCCGGGATACTGACACCGCGCTCCTCGAGTTCTCTGACGCGCCAGTGGACGAGACGCGTGAGATCACGCACAACGTCTACGTCGATCTCGATCGCGACGGCAACCTGGTCAGCATGACGATCGAGCATGCGTCCGCCGCGGCAAACCTCCCGCTCGTACGAATCGAAGAGATTGGAACGACGGTCGTGTAGCTCGCGAGCGCTTTTACGGGAGTGCTGGTGGCAGTGCAGACACATCGCCTGCACGGTCACGACGGCGCCTATCGGACACATGCCGCGTCGCAGAATGTCGCGACGGGTTCGCACACGATGCGCATCGCCCGCTCCCGAAACACCCCCGCCCGCGCCGTGTTCTCCCAGTTCACCCGCGCCAGCCCCAGCTCCCGATGCGTCGCCGCCAGCGACAGGTCGAACCGCTCCGTCCACCGCCGCACCACCGCCTCCGGCAGCACGACTCCATCCGCCTCGATCACCACCCCACTCGGCCGCTCGTCCCGCGGCCCCCACGCCAACGTCACCCGCGCCTCCGACACGAACCCGGTCGCCACGATCGCCACCGCCACCTGTCGCGCGCGCAGCGCCCCGGCGCGATCCAGTCGCCACGGGTCCTTCCCGCTCAGCGCCCCACCGCCGATCCCCACGTTCGGGCCGTAGAAGTCCATCACCAGCTTGCGCCCGGTCTGGCCGTTGTCGTTGATCGGGCCGCCCTCCACGAACGGACCCGCCTCGTTCACCCGCACCACGAAATCCGCCGGCGGCGGGGCGAGCAGGTCGGGCATCCGGGCCGCCTGCGCCGTGAGCACCCGCACGAACAGCTCGCGCACCGCCCGCTCGAGCGCGACCACGCTGGCCGCCTGAATGTGCTGCACGCTGCTCACCACCCACGCGGGCACCCAGCGCGAGAAGCCCGCACGCACCGAGGGAATGGGGCGCAGTGCGATCAGCAGCTTGCCATCGGGCCCGGCACCCAGCGTGCGATCGGTCGTGGTGAGTTGCAGCAGCGCATCGCGCAGCTCGAGCGCCAGGAACTGCTCCATCGGCAGCCACTCCGTCTCGGGCGTGCCGATGGCATAGCCGACGTGAATGGCCTGGTCGTCGCAGTACTCGCGCACCGCCTGCTCGTCGGGGTCGGCCACGTCGATCACGCACGCGAGGTCCACCTCCACCTTCGCGGGATGCGGGCACTGATAGTCCTGACCATCCCCCACCCCGGGAAACGGCACACCGAAACCGGCGCGCTCGTACACGCCACGCACCGTCGCCTCCACCAGCGCACGATCGAGCGCGACATTCGCCGTGCTGATACGACCGTTCACATGGCAGCGATGATCATGCACCGCCACTTCCACCTGGACGATGGCACGATCGTCGTTGTACAGCGCGAGATCCACCAGCGCATCGGCGATCTGGTCGGCCAGCTTGTCGGGATGACCGGGCAGCACCGCCTCGGCGAAGCGCAGGCCACTGGTGGGAACGGACGTTGGAACGCGTGCAGGGGCTGTCATCGTGACTCCGTCGTTGTGGGAAGGCGTGTGCTGCTGGTCACCCAGCCAGCAGTGTCGTGCAGCGGACCAGTGCCGATCACGCCGAGGTGGATCGGTGTGCCACGCGTTCGGATCGGGCGTTGCGCGGCGGCGCTCACGAGTTCGAGATGACCGTCCGTGAGGATCACGACGGGTACCTGTTCTTGCACGTTGGCGCTGATGTGACGAAGCACGGCCGTGATCGACGTGCCGCCGGTACTCGGAACGCGCCCGGATTCCAGGTCTCCGATCCGTGCTGGCACAACCGTGGTTGAAAACCAATACAGCTTCGGCTGGATCTCCGCGCGCAGGGCATGCAGCGAGCGCCGCAGGTGCGGCAGCAGTGCATCCATGCTCCCGCTGACGTCCACGTAGATCACGACGCCGACGGGTTTCGGCCGGCGCTCCAGCACGTGACCGACGAAGAGCATCGGTGTCGGCGCACCCAGCATTCGTGCGGCGTACTGGCGACTGGCGGCACGGCGGTCGTGCATTCGATGCACGACACTCACGTCACGTTCCTCCCACTCCACGCGCCGCGCTGCCTCGCCGTCCTGATGCGCGGCTCGACGCAGCAGCACGCGGAGCGCTCGCTCGAGGGACGGAGTACGCTCGGCAGCCCGAACATGAAGTGCTGCGAGGTCCGCGCCATCACCCGGCAAGAGCCCGGCCAACGCCTGGAGCTGCGGCTGCAGCACCTCGGCTACCTCGGCATCGCGGGTTCCGGCCAACGCCGACTGCTCCGCTGCAGTCGCACCGTGCGCGCCGAGTAGTTCGACGCCACTGGCTTCTGCTTCCGACACGGTGTCGCGCAGCGCCTCCATGATCTCGCCATAGGTCACGCCGAGCAGCCCCGCGTCACAGGTGCCTTTGCCATACAGCATCCGATGAATACGGCGCAGCGCCGATGGC
>JANMON010000050.1:0-1929 GCA_031369265.1 Gemmatimonadaceae bacterium
CGGCACCGCCTGCACACGCATCTGGCGCCACTGCCCAGCGGCGTTGCTTAGCCGCTGCACCGACACGAAGGGCTGCGCACGAGCGATCGCGTCCTGCCACTCCGCCTGCACCCGCTCGGCGTCATCGGGATGCAGGAAGTCATGCCGTTCCGTGCCGATGCGATCCGGCGACAAGCCGGTGAACGCGCTCCACTCGTGCATGTCGGCCGGCGTGCCGTCGGGATTCGCGGTCCAGATGATGTCCGCCGCGGCCTGCACCAGCGCACGATACCGGCTCTCGCTGTGCTTCAACCGCGCGTTCGCCGCCGCCAGTTCGGCCGTGCGCAGGCGCACCAGTTCCTCGGCGCCTTCGCGTGCGTGCGCGAGGGCCGTCTGCGCTGCCGCACGTTCGATCGCCTCGGCGCGCAATTCGGCGTTGGCAGCGGCCAGCTGTTCGTTGGCGATGTTGAGCTGCGTCGGGCTGGGTAGCGCGATGGCCTGCGGCAGCAATCGCACCAGCAGGATCGCGGTGATCACCGACATCAGGGCGGTCATGGCCTTCACCGCGCCGCTCAGCCACCAGTTCGGCACCCAGATGTTGTACACACCCAGCACGTGGGTGGTACCGCAGAGCAGGATGAAGAGGCCGAAGCAGATGAAGACGAAATTGAACGGTACGTCACGCCGCCGCCGGATGAACTGCACCAGCGAGATCGGGATCAGGAAGTACGCGATCGCAATGACGGTATCCGATCCGGCGTGGAGCCAGAGCAGACCTGGATTCCACGTCAGGCAGTACCCGTGTGGAATGCCGTCCATGATCATCTCGGTCATCGCGGTCCGACAGGAAGCGGAGTAGGAGAACTGCACCAGGCGCCGTGTCGTTCACGACCACCTGAAGGCACTCAGGAAGCAAATGCGGATTTGGACCGCTGCCTGTGGATGTATCGGCAGCCGCAGCTCAACTCCACAGCGTCGGCACCTCAGCGCCGATCAGCGGACTGCGCGAGACGACCTGGTGGCAGACGGGATGGTGGGGAGTTCCACCGTTCCGACACGTCGTACCAGGGGGGTATCGGCACTGAGCCACCGCAACCCTGCACGCTGCGGAGGCTACCGCGTCGACGCCGGTTACACGGTCCGCCGCGCCGCCAGCATCTCGGCAACGACGCCGCGCAGCGCATCGGCGCTCACCGGCTTGGGCAGGAAACGGACCTCGGCGCCATCCGGCCAACTGCTGGGCAACGGCTGGTCCAGCTGGCCCGACACCAATAGCACCGGGAGTCGAATCCCCTCCGCCAGCATGGTGGTCACCAATTGCACGCCCGTCATCCCGGGCATGCGCACGTCGCTCACCACGGCGCTGACGTGCAGGGTGGGGTCGCGCAACATCGCCAGCGCCATCTCGCCGCTCGATGCGTTGAACACGGCATACCCGCCAGCCTGCAGCTGGCGCGTGATGACGCGGCGCACGGTGTCCTCGTCGTCCACCAGCAGGACCGTCGGTATCGGCGGAGCGGCGGAGTCAGTGGCTGCCGCAGTACCGTCGTCCGTTGGCGCGAGTGCTGAGTCCTTGCTTTCGACCGCTGCCACACGCGGCACGTATCGCGGCGTCGGGCGTCCGACGGTCGCGGGCACCGGCGCTTCGGTGCGCGGCCAGTACACGGTCAGGCGCGAGCCGTGTCCCGGTTCGCTGCTGACCGTGATCGTGCCCAGTGCTTCGTGCACCGCCCCATAGACGATCGACAGGCCGAGCCCCGTGCCACGCCCCTGCGGCTTGGTGGTGTAGAATGGATCGAAGAGGTGCGCCAGTACGTCGTTGCTCATGCCGATGCCCGTGTCCTCCACGGTCAGCGTCACGTACGAACCTGCACCCAGCACGCCGAAGCGGTGCGTGAGGCTCTCACGCAGTGCGGCGGTGCCCACGGAGATGCGCACCTCGCCGCCATC
>JANMON010000057.1:0-4729 GCA_031369265.1 Gemmatimonadaceae bacterium
CGGACGAAGGATGTGGAGGTGATGGGGCGGAAGGCGCCGCAGGGGTTCGATGACTATCGGCGCATGCTGGAGCGGAAGGACATCGACGCGGTGATCGTCGGCACCCCCGATCACTGGCACTGCCTGGCGATGACTGATGCGGTGAGCGCGGGCAAGCATGTGTACGTGGAGAAGCCGATCGCGAATACGATCGAGGAATGCCGGGTGATGCAGGCCGCCACGCGCCGATCGGGGAAGATGGTGCAGGTGGGCCAGTGGCAGCGCAGCGGGGCGCATTACGAAAGTGCGATCGCCTACGTGCGCAGCGGCAAGCTGGGACGGATCCGGGTGGTGAAGGTGTGGGCTTATCAGGGCTGGATGAAGCCGGTGCCGGTGCGGCCCGATGGTCCCGCGCCGGCGGGCGTGAATTACGACATGTGGCTCGGCCCGGCCCCGAAGCGGCCGTTCAACCCGAACCGGTTCCACTTCAACTTCCGCTGGTTCTGGGATTACGCCGGCGGCCTGATGACCGACTGGGGCGTGCACGAGATCGACATCGCGCTGTATGCGATGAATGCCAGCGCGCCGAAGTCGGTGATGGCCAGCGGTGGCAAGTTCGCCTATCCCGACGACGCCTCGGAAACGCCCGACACGCTGCAGGCGGTGTTCGAGTACGACGGCTTCAACATGCTCTGGGAACATGCCACCGGCATCGACGGCGGCCCGTACAACAAGCCGGAAGGCATCGCCTTCATCGGCAACAACGGTACGCTGGTGCTGAACCGCGGCGGCTGGGAAGTGATCCCGGAAACGGAGACGGTGGACAGCCTGCGCCAGTACAAGCTTGCGGCGGTGCCGCAGCAGTTCAACCAAGGCGACATCCTCGACGTGCACACGCGCAACTTCGTGGACGCGATCCGGAAGAACGACGCCTCGATCCTCAAGTGCGGCATCGACACCGGCAGCGTGGCGGCGGTGAACGCGCAGATGGGCAACATCGCGCTCAAGACCGGCCGCAAGCTGTTCTGGGATGCGGCGGCCGGGCAGTTCAAGGGTGACGCCGACGCGAACGCGCTGATCAAGGCACGGTATCACAACGGGTACACCCTGCCGTCGGTGTGATGTTCGTGCGACTGCACCGTTCATCTCGCGGTGAAGCGCAACAGCGGATCGCAGATCGACACAGCCGCAGAACGGATCGGCCGCAGAAGGGCGTGCGGGCTCGATGCTCGTCGCCGGGTCGTACGGGCCTCATGCCCCGACTACGTCATATCCGACGCAACTCTACGTCATCTGTCCGATGGGGCGGCTGATGGCTGGGTGGAATGATGAAGCGCGCGACTTGGCGCGCACTCGTCTCCCATCCCGAGGGTCGTTTCATGAATACCCGTATCGCGTTCCGCAGCATCCTCCCCGCCGTCGCCCTGGTGGCGACCGCCTGTTCGGACGTCACCGATCCGATGGCGCCGAAGGTCCACACCAACCTGACCAGCGAAGCGCCCGACCAGCTGGGCATGTTCCACCGTTTCGTCTCGATGGGCACCAGCATCTCCATGGGCTGGCAGGGCGAAGGCGTGACCGGCGCCGGCCAGCGGCAGAGCTGGACGGCGCAGCTGGCCGAGCTGGCTGGACGGAGTCAGACGCTGCCGCTGATAGCCTTCCCCGGCTGCCGCTCTCCGTTCGCCGCACCGCTGGCCAGCGGTGTGCGCCTCTCGGGCGAGTCGGCCGCCATCAACCCTGGCCTCGCCAGCTGCGCCGGCAACGAGGACGGCGTGGTGCTGCCAGCCCAGAACGTGGCCATCGCCGCCGCCAACACCATCGACGCGCTGACCGCCACGCCGGAGTCGAAGCAGTCCGACGCCTCGTACCGGTTGCTGTACCCGCATGTGCTGCCGTCGCAGACCACCCAGCTGCAAGCGGCCCTGAGCCAGGACCCGAAGTTCATCTCGGTCGAATTCGGCGGCAACGAAGTGCTCAACGCCCGCTCCGGCATCGCGATTCCCGGCGCGACCCTGGTGCCGGTGTCCGTGTGGGCACCGCAGTACACGCAGCTGGCCGATGCCGTGGCGGCGGAAGTGAAGCGCGGCATCATGGTCGGCCTGGTGAACGACGTGGGCAGCTTCCCCAGCTTCCGGCGCGGGCAGGAAATCTGGAACGACCGCGGCACCATGCTGGCGGCATTCAACGTCGAGGTGCTGGCGGACTGCGACGCCAGCGAGAACCTGATCTTCGTGCCGGTGCGCATCCCGACCGCCGTGGCGACAGGCAATTTCTACCGCCGCAACGGGCTTGGCACGTTCAAGTTCTCCTGCGCCGGCGGCGGTGCCACCACCCAGGATTTCGTGCTCACGCCGTCCGAAGTGGCGATCGTCAACGCGCAGCTGGCGGCGATGAATGCCCACATCAGTGCCACCGCCCAGCGCATCGGATTCGCGTACATGGCGCTCGAGTCGCTGTATGGTCGCACCGACGTGAAGCCCACCTACAGCACGGTGGCGCTGATGACGACGGGCACGCCGTATGGCTTCGCCACCAGCCTGGATGGCATCCATCCGAGTGCCGCCGGTCACGCGATCCTCGCCGGCGCGGCGGCTCGGGCGATCAACGCGCGCTACGGCACCACCATCCCCGAGTCGGCGGCGCAGCTCGCGTTGCGCTGACGGCTCCACGGTTCCAACACACGGCAGCCGGGTCACACCGGCTGCCGTGTCGCGTGTGGTGTCCCGACGTCTTCCACGGCAGCGCGGTCCTGCCCATGTTGCGCGGAGGTAGTCTGGCGCAGTCCCCTTCCTCCCCGAGGGCCGGCCGTGTCTTACCGAAGTGTCGTCTCACGCCTGCTGTCGTTGTCGCTTTGTGCGGTGACCTGCCCCACCCTCGCACTGGCCCAGGCCCCGGTGCACCCGCTCGACGGACTGTCGGCGCGCGAACACTGGGTGGTCTACGACGTGCTGGTGGCCTCCGGCCGCACCGACAGCACCACCCGCTATCTCTACGAGGGGCTGCACGAGCCACCGAAGGCCGAAGTGCTGGCATGGAAGGCTGGCGCCCCATTCCGGCGTGAGGCCACCGTTCACGTGGTGCAGAACCTGCGCGGCTACGAAGCAGTGGTGGACATCACGGGAAAGAAGCTGATCTCGTGGAAGGAGGTGCCGGGCCGTCAGTACATGACCAGCCGCGCCGAAGCCGATGCCGCCGAGGAACTGGTGCTGAAGGATCCGCGCGTGCGTGCCGCGATCACGAAGCGCGGGATCACGGACTTCACGCACGTGGGCTGCAGCCCGGCCAATCACGGCTACTTCGATCTCGACGAGGAACGCGGGCATCGCGTGGTGCACGTCACCTGCGGTGACGAACGCAATCGCGTCTCAGGCTACGATTCGGGCATCCACGGGCTGGTGATCGTGGTGGACCTGACGGACAAGAAGGTGCTGCGCATCACCGACACCGGGGTGCAACCGACCACCGGCGTGGCCGGTGATCACGATGACGAGGCGGTGGGTCCGACGCGTGCGACACCGAACCCGGTGACGATGGTGCAACCCAACGGCCCGTCGTTCACCGTCAACGGCCACGAGATCAGCTGGCAGAACTGGAAGTTCCACTTCCGCGTCGATCCGCGTCGCGGCATCGTGCTGTCCAACGTGCGCTACACCGACGGTGGGCGCGATCGCAGCATCATGTACCAGGGATCGCTGTCCGAGCTGTTCGTGCCGTACATGGATCCCACCGATCCATGGAACTACCAGGGCTACTTCGACCTCGGCACCTATCCCTCGTCGTTCGGTGGCATCGCCAGTTCGCTGACACCGGGCGTGGAGTGTCCGGCCCACGGCGTCCTGTTCAACTCGATGGTCGTCACCGATCGTGGACGCCCGCGCGAACGTGCCCGCACTGCCTGCGTCTTCGAGCGCTCGGCGGGTGACGTGGCCTGGCGCCACACGCGCGATGGTGGCCTCAACAACGAGACCCGCGTCAAGCGTGACCTGGTGCTGCGCATGTACATGAACGCCGGCAACTACGACTACCTGTTCGACTGGACGTTCCAGCAGGATGGCACGGTGAAGGTGGCGCTGGGGGCCACCGGCATGGATCAGGTGAAGGGCATCAGCGGCACCGGCAATGACGAAGCGTACGGCCGGCTGATCGCACCGCGGCTGGTGGGCGTGAACCACAGCCACTTCTTCTCGTTCCGGCTCGACATGGACGTGGATGGCCCGAGTAACTCGCTGCTGGTGGACCGCCTGCAGACCGAGCGCCTCCCCGCCGACAATCCACGGCGCAGCATCTGGAAGGCAACCACCACCGAGGCGCAGCGCGAAGCCGACGCGCAACGCATGTCGTCGATGACGGCACCGGAGATCTGGCGCATCGTGAACAAGGGCGTGAAGGGCGCGTACGGCGCGCCGGTGGGCTACGAGATCGAGGGCATGGGCGCGATGACGCTCCTCTCGCCCGACGATTACATGCAGCGCCGCGCCGGCTTCACCGATCACACGCTGTGGGTGACGCCGTTCAATGCCGACGAGTTGTACGCCGCCGGCGATTACCCCAGCGTCAGCACCGCCGGGAACGGCCTGCCGGAGTGGACGAAGGCGAATCGCGCCGTGTCCAACACCGACGTGGTGGCCTGGCTCACGCTCGGCTTCCACCACGTGCCGCGCCCCGAAGACTGGCCGGTGATGCCGGTGGCCTGGCACAGCTTCGAGATCCGTCCCATCGGTTTCTTCAGCCGCAATCCGAGCATTGATCT
>JANMON010000115.1:0-21828 GCA_031369265.1 Gemmatimonadaceae bacterium
CGTCGCCGCGCCGCTGAGCTGCCGATGCGCTGCCCGAGCCGATCCGCGGCCCCACCGATGAGCGGCGCGCAGACCACACCCGCAATGTTCGGCAGGCTGGCCCAGACGCCACTCGTGAGGACCGTGAAGCCGCGCCCTTCCGTGAGGTAGCGGAAGAACCAGAACACGAAGACGAAGTACACGGCCGAGTGCAGCAGGTACGCGACCGTGAGCCAGCGCAGGCTGGCGTGCTGCAGCAGCGTGCGGGCGCCCGCGAGCAACGGGCCGAGGCGTCGGATAGGTGCGGCGGGAATGGCGACGGATTGCCGCGGCATCAGCACGAACCACGTCAGCGCAGCAATGATTCCGATCACGCCGCTCAGCAGGAAGACTGCGCGCCAACCGGCGTGCTCCATCACGGGGGCCATGAGCAGCGGTGCGATCGCGGCACCGAGCGACGACGACGCGATGAAGAGCGCGGTGGCACCCACGCGACGCTCGCTGGCGACATGCTGGGCGACGGCCATGGCGGCCACCGGGAAGACGGCGGCCTGCGAGACGCCGAGCAGGATTCGGGTGGCGATCAGCGTGCCGGTGGCGCCGGCGTCGGGCATCATCGCGGTCACGATCGACGCGATGCTGCAGCCGGTCAACGCGAGCGCGAGCGTGATCCGTGCGCCGAAGCGTTCGCCGACGATGCCGGCCGGCACCTGCAGCAGGGCGTAGCTGAGCTGGAAGGCCCATGCCGTGATCGCGCCCATGTCGGCCATCGTGAGGCCAAGCGCCGGTGCCATCCGCTCCTGCGCCACGGCCACGTCCGTGCGCACCAGATACGCGACGCCCGTGACGAGACAGAGCAGCGACACGACCCGCCAGTTGTTCTGCATGCGTGCGCCGGTGGAGTGTCAGCCAAGCGACGGGGTGGGTGCGGTAGCCTGCGAGCTGCAATCCGGACGATGGCGCTACAGCTGCCCCGTGGAGCCCCAGCCCGCGAGCAGCGCACGATACTCGGGATCGTCGTACCGGTCGAGGCGAAATGCAGCGTGATACGACGGAAGCTCGGCACCGGTAACCGACAGTGCAATCAATTCTCCGGCGGCGGGTGCAGCCATCAAACCATAACCCGACAGCGCGGCGTTCACGTATGATCCTTCCACGCCCGTCGGCCCGATCAGCGGGCGATTCTCCTCCGTCTTCGTGTAGTAGCCACCATCCACGTACACTGGCGGCAGACGGTCGAGGTAGCGCGCCAGCCCCGGTGCCAGGCGCACCATGCCACGCATCACGACTTCGGGATAGAACGGATCGTCGGGCAGCGGCAGTTCGGGGACGTCGAAGCGATGAGCGCTGTGATAGTCCCAGAGCATGAGCACCGTCTGGTTGCTGCGGTAACCCTCAGGGCGCAGGTGAATCCCCGCCGGCAGTGGTTCGGTGAGCCAGCGCGTGGCGTCATCGGCGGCCAGCTCGGCGCGCTCGTCGTCGGACCAGGGCAGTGTCTGTGCATCGTCGAGGATCACGAGGCCGGTGTTGCGATCGACCACACCGAGGGTGTCTTCGAACGCGACTTTCAGATGCATCTCGGAGAAGAGCGGCACCTCCACGCCGGTGAGCGCCGCCAGGTGCTTCGCGAATGGCCCGGCGCAGTTCACCAGCACCGGCGTATGCATCGTGACGTCGGTGCCTGCGCTGGTGGCCACCTGCACCGAGCGGACGCGGCCACCCGACACGTCGACGCCCGTCACGCGACCCGGCAGCAATGCCACGCCGAGCGCCTTCGCCTCCTCCATCAGGTACATGCCGAGCTGTTGCCCGCTCATCCAGCCGCAGCGTCGGGCATGGAGGACCGCGATCACGTCGGGGGCAAGAAACGGGAAGTGTGCCCGGATCGCCTCCGGATCGAGAAACAGGTCGGCGCCTGTGGGATGGTCGCGATAGCCGGTGTGCTGGCTGGGCTGGTACGCGGTGGCGTCGGCCACGGTGCGATGGATGCGCACATCACCAGCACCCTGCGCACTGGCGCGTTTCGCGTCGTCCAGGAACCGGGCCGCCTTCGCCGCATCGGCGGTGGCGTACACGTACCCGCGCCGGTTGAGGAGGAAGCGGTCGTGACTGGCGTCGGCCCACTCCTCGAGCAGGTCGATGCTCCGGTTCATGAACCGCACCATCGCATCGTCGGGACCCGGCCACCAGTTGCGATAGGCCTCGGTGGACTTGTCGCTGGTGAGCGTCAGTGGGGGCAGGTCGTCCACGATGGTGATGTTGCGCACACCGCGCAGGGCGAGAGCATGCGCGGTGGCGATTCCCGCGATGCCCGCGCCGCAGATGACGACGTCACTGGTCGGGTTCATCGGCGGAAGAATAGCGACCACCGGGGACCACGTGCGGCGCGCAGGTCAGCGGCGCAGGTAGAGCACCGTCATCAGCAGCGCCACCAGCATCGCCACACCGGCAATCGTCCACGGCACCCAGAACGGTGCACTGGCCATCGTGTCCACCACCGGCCCGCGTCCCGAGATGCGCGTCGTGCCCGATTCGTCGAGCAGCCGCACGACGTCGTCGCCGGTTGCTGGCCGGTCACCGGGCCGTTTCTCCAACATCTTCATCACCGTGGACTCGAGCCGCTTCGGCACATCGGGGCGTCGCGCGGCGATGGGCTCCGGCTTCCGCGTGGCATGCGCCTCGATCACGACTTCCGGCGACCGGCTGGAGAACGGTGGATGGCCGGTGATCATCTCGTACGCCACCACACCCAGCGCATAGAGATCCGCGCGATGATCGAGCGCGGGATCGCCGGCCGCCTGCTCCGGCGCCACGTACATCGGCGTGCCCAGCGACATGCCACTCTGCGTGATGCGCAACTGGTCGCTGTCGGTGGTGGTGGCCTTCATCAGCGCCTTGCCGATGCCGAAGTCGAGCACCACCGCCTGGCCGTGAAAGAACATCACGTTCTCCGGCTTGATGTCGCGGTGCACGATGCCTTCCTCGTGCGCGTAGGCGAGCGCGCGCGCCACCGCCTCCAGCACCGTGGTCACGTCGCTGATCGGCATCGGCCGTTCACGATTCATGCGCTCGCGCAACGACTCGCCATCCACGAACGGCATCGTGTAGTACAGGTGCGTGCCGGCCAGGCCCGATGACAGCAGCGGCACGATGTGCGGATGCTGCAGGCGCGCGGCGAGGCCGATCTCGCGACGGAAGCGTTCCGTGGACAGCGCCGCCGCCACGTCGGACGCCAGCACCTTGATCACCACTCGGCGCTTCAGCGATTTCTCGACGGCGACGAACACCCGCGACATCCCACCACGCGGCAATTCCCGCTCGATGGCGAAGATGTCCTCCAGCGCGGACTGCACCTCGCCCTGCAGCGTATCGTGTGGCATACCCGGCGCCTGTGGGAGTACGTGGGAAGGTACCCCCGCTGCCAGACTGCGGTATCGGATGGCGGTGTCGGCCGCAGACATCGCAGGATGAGCCGGGCTATCGCCGCCGCCGTCGGGAGGTTGTTTATTCCCCACGATGCGCCTCCCCGACCACCTCTCGCGATCCCCCCACCGTTGAGCGCTTGGGCACGACGCGCGTTGCCGTATCGCGCTTGCATTCGCAATAGCTGGGTCAGGGTGCTGGTGATCACGGTGCTGGCGCCGGCGCCGCTGCACGCGCAGGCCCGTCCGGTCGCAGAATGGTTCAGCTCACCGCTGGTGCGCGTCGCCGGTGTGATCGCACTGATCGCGCTGGGGCTCGCGATCGTGCGCGGCCAGCTGCGTGCGGCCGCGGATCGCGCCGCGGAGCTGGAGCGCCTGGTGGCCGAGCGGACCGCTGCGCTCCGTGAACGCGAACGGCTGCTGGCGGCGCAGGCCGAGGAGCTGAAGGCGCTGGACCGGGCGCGATCGCGCTTCTTCGCCAACGTGTCGCACGAATTGCGCACGCCGCTCACGCTGACCATCGGACCGATCGAGGATGCGCGCAACGTCGTCACCGGCGATCCGCGGCTGGAGCGCTGGCTCGACACGGCGCTGCGCAACGCGCGACGCCTGCTGCGCCTGGTGAACCAGATCCTCGATGTGGCGAAGCTGGAAGCCGGTGAGATGAAGCTCGATCCACGACCACTCGACCTGAGCGCGTTCCTTCGCGGTCTGCTGGGCGCGTTTCAGCCGGTGGCCGAACGGAAGGGTATCGCGCTGCAGCTGCAGGCACCGGAAGAGTATCGCGCGCTGCTGGACGCCGACGCGATCGAGAAGATCGTCACCAACCTGCTGTCGAATGCGGTCAAGTTCACGCCGCCGAATGGCCTCGTCAGCACCACCCTCTCCGCCACGCCGACGGAGATGACGCTGGTGGTGCGCGACTCCGGGTCGGGGATTCCACCGGATCGGCTGGCGCACGTCTTCGAGCGATTCCACCATGTGGACGAGTCCAGCACGTCGATCCAGCCTGGCACCGGCATCGGACTCTCACTGGTGAAGGATTTGGTGGAGCTGCATCGCGGCACGGTGACCGTCGCCAGCGATGGCCGCGGCACGGTGTTCACTGTCACGCTTCCGGTGACGCCCGACGAGAGCTCGATGCCGGCCATGGGCGCCACCGCCGAACGGTTGACGATGTTCGTGTCGATGGAAATCCCGACCTCTGGCGCACCGCGCAACGTCCTGCTGGAGGACACCGACGCCGATGTGCCGACGCTGCTGATCGTGGACGACAGCGCCGACCTGCGTGCCTACGTGCGCGATCATTTCGAGGATCGCTTCCGGGTACTGGAGGCCGCAGACGGCGATGAGGGTATCAGGGTGGCGCGCGAGCACCTGCCCGACGTGATCCTGTGTGACGTGATGATGCCCGGCACCGATGGCCATGGCCTGGTGCGCGCGCTGCGTGCCAGCCCGGAGACCGACTATCTCGCCATCGTGCTGCTGACGGCGCAGGCCGAGGACGAGCAGCGGCTGAAGGGGCTGGAAGGTGGCGCCGACGATTACCTGGTGAAGCCCTTCGAGATGCGCGAACTGGATGCCCGCGTGCGCAACCTGATCACGTCGCGGCGGCGAGTGCGCACGCGGTTCGAGTCGGCTGACGCCACCGCAGCCATCGGCGAGTCAGCGCCGATCGCGTCGTCGCTGATGACGTCCGACAGTCCGGCGCTCTCGACGGAGGACTCGGCCTACCTCGAGCGGGTGCGCACGGCCATCCGCGGCAAGCTGCACGATCCGGATTTCGGCGTGGCGGAGCTGGCGGATGCGGTCTTCCAGGATCGCTCGCACCTGTTCCGACGCGTGCGACAGGTGGCCGGGGTATCGCCATCGGAGTTGCTGCGGTTGATGCGGCTCGAGGAAGGCGCGCGATTGCTGGCCAACGGGCAGGGCACCGTGGCCGACGTCACCTATGCCGTGGGCTACAACAGCGTGTCGCATTTCTGCCGGGCGTTCCAGGTGCGGTTCGGCAGCACACCAGCGGCGTTTCGCATGCGGGCCGGGGTGCGCTGACGCGCAACCCGCTCACGACGGTCGGCGAGCTAGAACACCGCGTGCTCGCCACGCTCGGCTGACGTTCCGCCCGCCGCCAGCGCGGCGTAGTAGTCGAACAGTGTCTCCGTGCCGGTCTCCGGCGTCGCGTCCGCATCATACCGGCCGGTGTGCGGATCCAGCACCAGCATCGACTCGGTGGCGTAGTACCGGCCGATGCGTGCCAACTCCGCCTTGTCGGCCAGCGCCGGCATCACGCGGCCGAGCGTGGCGAGCACGCCGATGATCACATCCAGCATCGCCACCGGCACCTGGGTGAACTTCGGCGGGCGCCCCGTCAGTGCAAAGAGGCGCTCACCCTGCGCACGCGGCGTGATCGCCGGTCCGGGACCACCGATCGGCAGGATGCGGTCGTGGCGCGTGATGTCGTCGAGGCAGTCGGCGAGGTAGGCGCCCAGATCGTCGTCGCTGATCGGCTTGCAGGCGGTCAGTGTCCCGTCGCCGAAGAGCAGGAATGCCTTCCCGCTCCGCACGCGCCCCACCTGTCCGGACAGCGACTTGAAGAACGCGGTGGCCCGCACGACGGAGTAGGTGAGTCCCGACGCCAGCAACTCGCGCTCGAACGCCAGCTTCGCCTGCTGGAACGCGAGCTTCGGCTTCTGCACGCAGATCGCCGAGAGCAGCACCACCTGCGTCACGCCGGCGTTGCGCGCCGCGTCGAGGGCATTCAGGTGTGCCTGATGATCGATGGCCCACGCATCCCGCGGCACACCGGTGCGCGACGCCATGCAGGAGACCAGCGCGTCGAACCGCTCGCCCCGAAATCCGTCACGCGCCAGTGACGACACGTCGGTGACGTCGCCATGGCGCACCGTCGCACCGGGAATGTTCGTGGCGCGGCTGCTGTCGCCACTGGCGCGTACGAAGCACACCACCTCGTGCCCGCGCGCCACCAGTGCGCGCACCGTGGCGCGTCCGATGGTGCCGGTGGCGCCGAGCATGAAGACGCGGCGCGGGCGCGGTGAGCGTGGCGCGGTGTGCGGTGTCGTCATGCCGTGTCAGGTGCAGCGTTTGTCGGCACGCGACTCATCCGCGCGTGGCCTGCCGGCGCTCGAGCAGCGCCTCGATCGCATCGGCGAACTTCGACGGTGCACCTGGGTCCATGCGCAGGTAGAGCGACGGCTCGATGAGTTCCGCCTCCATCAACGCGAGGCGCCCGTCATCGAGACGGATCAAGTCGATGCGCGCCTGGAACGGGACCGGGGCGATGGCGGCCACCACCTGTTCGGCCACGGCTCGCAGCTCGACGCTGGCCTGCACTGCGACGATCTCGCCGCCATGCTCTTCCTGCACCCGGAAGTCGCCCGGTTTCGGCACCTTCTGGATGGCATGACTGTAGTGGCCGTCGAAGTAAAAGAGCGAATACTCTCCTTCCGTGACCACCGACCGCACGAACGGCTGGGCGAACCAGTCACGCCCGTCGAAGGTGTCCACGAGGTGCTGCAGCATCACGTCGCCGAGCGGCGCGTGCAGGCGGAAGGTGTCCTTGGCGCCGGCGCTGATGGTCGGCTTGAGCACGATCTCGCGCTCCTGCAACGTGGTGAACAGCGCCGCAAAGCTGGTGGCGGTGCCGCCACGCCCCCACACCGACGGCACGACCGGCACGCCGCGCGCCTCGAGGTCGCGCAGGTAGCGCTTGTCGATGTTCCACTCCACCACGCGCACCGGGTTCTCGAGCTGCGCACCGCCGGCCTCGATGGCGCGCAGCGTGGCGAGGAATTCGGCGGTACGGCTGAAGTAGTCCCACGTGCTGCGGATCAGCACCAGGTCGTACGTACTCCAGTCGATCGGCAGCGACCACGGCACCTCGGCGGCATCCCAGCCGCGCCGCTGCAGCTCGGCCACGGCGAGGGCATCATCGATGACGAAATCGGCGACGTCTTCGAGGGTCAGGAACGCGATGCGTGGCATGGCCACGAGTGTAGTCAGCCGGTGCTGCTGCCCGAACCCCCTTCGGTCTTCCGCAACGCGCGCAGGCGGGCTTCGGCCACGGCGAGGTCGATGCCCGGCGCCACCTCGGCATCGCTGAGGCCCAGGATTTCACGGGCGCGCGCCACCACCGGTGCACCGCCCGGCGCCTGTTCGCCGAACAGGATCTCGGCGCGGCGACACATGCGCTCCTCGTCGGCGATGTTGGTGTGGCGCCGGTCCACGCGCATGGCGGTGATGCGCGCGTGCACACCTTCGTGCAGGATGGTGGCCGCCACCTGCGCCAGCGTAAAGGTCGGGTTGACGACGAAGGTCGTGTCGATGACCATCACGCGCGTGTCGTGGAAGAAGACCCCGCGATTGGGCCAGCGCTTGACCCAGATGCACTGCACGTCGCTGCGCAGGCGTCGGAGGTGACGCGGCATGTAGCGCCCGATCAGTTGCAGCGCCTCGGTGAACCGCGCCTCGAGCTGGGCATCGTCGATGTCGGCCCGCTCGTTCAGGAACCAGACGGCTACGCCCTCGATCGTGCGCCGCCGCGAGCGGGAGGCGTCGAGCCGATCGCGCAGTGCAGGGGGAAGCAGGTCGCGGAGCATCACGGTGGAGGAAAGATGCCCGCGGCTACTTGTCCGACCACCCGGTGTCGAGGAGGATCTTCCAGGTGCCGTCGGACTGGCGCTGCCAGAGGGTCAGATAGCGGCCGCGCGACAGGGTGTCGGTGCGGGCCGTCTTGCGTACCCACGCCGAGCGGCCGACGGTCACACCGGTGCGGCGATCGGCATAGGCGACGGCGTCGGTGGGCTCCCAGAGCAGCAGGCGCGACGGATCGGCGAACATCTGCTTGTCGAGGCCGCCCACGGGATCCACACCGCGGAGCAGGAAGAGGCCGCCAGTGCCGGGCTTGGCGATGTCGGCGGCAAACCGCGCGACCCAGGCCGCATGGCCGCTGTCCGCCACGGCGCGTGCATAGGCGCGATCGGCGGCGAATAGCTCGTCCTGCAGGGTGGTGTCGTTGCCAGGGGTCGGCGTCGGCAGCGCCACCGGGGGCTTGCAGGCGGCGAGCGCGAGGGTGGCGAAGAGGATGTTGAGGCGCATGGTCTCGCGGTGGAAGGCGGTTCCGGAAGCTACCCCGCCCGTCCGACGTCGTGCCGTGCCGCAGAATCCCTCGACGGCTACCGCTTGTGCCCGCGCATCCGCTGCAGCGCCCGGAGCACCTGCACATCTGCGACATCCTGTGCTCGGCCGGTCTGTTTCGAGGCGATGAGGTTGGCGAGCGAGACGGTCGGTACCGGCACGCCTTCGATCTCGAATACGGCGAGTTCTCGTTCGGCGTCTGACCACTGCAGGTTCCACGCGCGTGTCAGGATGTCCACGTTCGGCGTATCGCCGATCATCGTTACGCCGCGCGCGATCAGGTCGGTCGGCGAGATTCCGTTCGCGACGCCGAACGGCAATGCGCCCACTGCGCGAAGCACACGCTCGGCATTGGCGATCGTCGGCTCGATCAGGATGTCGATGTACATCGTGGTGCGCGAGGTGCCCCAGAGTTGCATGGCGGTGGCGCCGACGATGACGTATCGGGCGCCTTCACCGTTGAGGAACCGGCAGACACGTGCCACACCGGTCTGCGGTGTCGTCACGGCGTCACGGTGCGCTCGCGGTTCCACGTCAGGAATGCATCGAATGACGGAAACGTCAGCGGCTCCTGCACCGCGGAAGCACCGCGGTCCCCGACGATGCGCAACGTCTCCTCGGCGGCCTCGATCCGCTCCTGCGGCGACAGCGCCAGGTCTCGACGCAGCTGTGCCGTGCGCCCGGCGTCGAGGTCGCTCGCCGTCGCGAAGTGCCCCGCTGATCGCGCCACGTACTGCCGCAACGCTTCGGCGACGATCCAGCTGCGGGAGCGATCCTGTTCAGCGGCCAGCCGGTCCGCCGCCGCCAGATCCTCCTGAGGCAGGGTGATGGCGATTTTGGCGAAGCGTTCGCGTGGCATTACTCAATCATACCAAGTCATACCAGACGGCACCAGTCGGCCGGATGGGAGGGTGCGCCTCACCGGAAATCATGACTCCGCGCATGCTCGGCCCCGAGCTGGGCATCCAGCGGCACGAACGTTCGCCCGCGCAGCGTCACCACATTCGACTCCACCTGCAGCGTGCCGCGCACCAGCAGTAGCGGCGAGGTGGAGATCTTCAGCGCGTCGCGCTCGAACCGTTGCGGCGTGACCACCACGTTCAGGATCCCGGTTTCGTCCTCGAGCGAGAGGAAGACGAAGCCTTTTGCAGTGCCGGGGCGCTGGCGGCAGATCACCAGGCCCGCCACCGCCACCTGCTCGGTGTCGCGACCGTTCGCCTGCAGGTCACGGGCGGTGCGGATGCCGTTGGGCTGCAGCAGCGGCCGCAGGTGCCGCATCGGGTGCCCGTTCAGCGACACTCCGGTGACGCGATAGTCTGCCTCAGTGAGCTCGGCCATCGACATGTGCGGCAGTGCGGCATCGGGGAGCAGCACCGACGGGGCCAGCGGCCCGGCGTCACCCCGCACCGCGGCCAGTACTTCCCACAGCGCACGACGCCGGCGCGTGGCCAGCGGCTCGTGCATGAACATCCCGTCGAACGCCCCCGACTCGGCCAGCAGCCGCAACCCGCGCCGGTCGAGGCGCGTGCGCCGCACCACGTCACCCACGTCGCTGAACGGACCCTCGGTGAGCGCCGCCTCGAGCTTGCCGCGTGCCGCCGCACCCAGCCCGCGCACGCTGCGCACACCCAGCCGCACCGCCGGCGCCGACGACTGTGGCGCGCGCAGTTCGAGCGTCGCATCCCACGCCGAGCGGGTGAGGTCCACCGGGCGCACCTCCACGCCATGCCGCTTGCCATCCTCGATCAGCGTACCGGGAGCGTAGAAGCCCATCGGCTGCGCGTTCAGCATCGCGGCCAGGAATTCGGCATGGTAGTAATGCCGCAGCCAGGCCGAGGCGTACACCAGCAGCGCGAAGCTGGCGGCGTGGCTCTCGGGGAAGCCGTAGTCGGCGAAGGCGTTGATCTGCGCGAAGATGCGGTTGGCCACATCGGCGTCGATGCCGTTGGCCTGCATGCCGGTGAGCATCTTCTGTCGCAGCGCCTCCATCCGTTCGTGGCTGCGCTTGTGGCCCATCGCACGGCGCAGTGTGTCGGCCTCACCGGCACTGAACCCGGCGCAGGCGATGGCCACCTGCATGCCCTGCTCCTGGAACAGCGGCACACCGAGCGTGCGCTTGAGGATCGGTTCCAGCGACGGGTGCGGATACACCACCTCTTCGGTGCCCGCGCGACGTCGCAGGTACGGATGCACCATCGCGCCCTGGATCGGCCCTGGGCGGATCAGCGCCACTTCCACCACGATGTCGTAGAAGCAGCGCGGCTTGAGGCGCGGCAGGGTGTTCATCTGCGCACGACTCTCGACCTGGAACACGCCGATGGTGTCGGCGGCGCAGAGATCGTCGTACACGGCCTGGTCGCTGGTGTCGAGCAGTGCGAGGTCGATGGTCACGCCGCGCGTCTGTCGCACGTACACCAGGCAATCCTGCAGCACGGTGAGGATGCCGAGGCCGAGCAGGTCGATCTTCACCAGGCTGGCCGCATCCAGGTCGTCGCGTTCCCACTGGATCACGGTGCGCCCCGGCATCGAGGCGGGTTCGATGGGCACCACGGTGGAGAGGGGTTCGCGCGTGAGCACGAAGCCACCGACATGGATGGACCGATGCCGCGGCAACTGGTGCAGCCCGTCCACCACATCGGCCAGCGCCCGCACGCGCGGATCGGCAGGATCGAGGTTGGCGCGCTGCAGGATGTCCGTCGGCGGCGCCTTGCGAGCGTCGGCGTTGGGGCGCACCGGCGCCGGTGTGGTGGACACGTAGGTGGCTGGCGTGCCCTCGGCCACCATCGCCGGTCCGGTCACGGCGGCCACCGTCGCGCCGTCCATCTTCGCCTTCTCGTTCGGCGTCACACGTCGCGTACGCTCGGCGGGAATGCTGGCGAGGCGTGCTGCGATGTCGGTGGAGGTGCTGGCTGGCGCCGGACCGCAGTGGGCGGTGGTGGCGCGTGCCGAGGCGATGTCCACCACCGCCGAGAGTCGTTCGTCGCGCTCCATGCGCTTGCGGAACTCGGGGCGTCCAGCGGTGCCGTCGCCATTCATGCCGTCGAAGCCATCCACGTCGGCCGATGCGGTGCGGATCGACGGGCGGCTGACGGTGAGCGGTACGGTGGTCTCGGGCAGTGGTGCGGCGAAGGCTTTCTTGGCCTCGTCGCGCTTGATGTGTGCACGCTGCCCATCGGGCACGTCGGCGTGTTGCACGGGGCCGTATTCGCCCATGGTATTGGGCGTGTTGTCGAGGAACGCGGTGCGGCGGAGATCGTCGGCGGTGGCGCTGCCGATGCCGGCGCGCAGGGCGGCAGCGGTGCTGCGCGCGCTGAAGCGATCGCTGACGGCGGCCAGCGCATCGCCCTGCTCCAGCGAGAAGCCGAGCACGCGCGCCGCATCGCGCACCGCGCTGCGGCCGCGATAGGTGATCTGTTCGCAGACCATCGCCGCATGTTCGCGTCCGTAGCGCTCATACACGTACTGCAGCACCCGTTCGCGTTCGCGATGGGCGAAGTCGATGTCGATGTCGGGTGGCTCGCGGCGTTCCTCGCTGAGGAATCGCTCGAAGAGCAGGTTCATGCGGATGGGATCCACCGCCGTGATACCGAGACAGTAGCAGACGGCGGAGTTGGCAGCCGAGCCACGCCCCTGGCAGAGGATGCCTTCGCGTCGCGAGAAGCGCACGATGTCCCACACGATCAGGAAGTAGCCGGCCATGTCGAGACGGCGGATCATGCCCAGTTCGTGCGCCAGCTGGGCTTCCTGCTGCGGCGTGCGGGTGGTGCCCCAGCGTTCGGTGGCGCCGGTCTCGACGAGTTGTGCGAGGTAGTCGTCCTCGCTCACACCGGGCGGCAGCGGAAAACGCGGCAGCGACGGCTTGAGCTGGTCGATGCGGAACTGGCAGCGCTCGGCGATGGCGCGGGTGGCGCGCAACCCAGCCTCGTGACCGAGCCAGCGCTTCCAGTGCAGCGCGGTGGACTTGAGGTACCACTCACCATTGGGCCGGAGTCGCGTGCCCATGGCATCCAGCGGGCGGCCGTGCCGCAGCGCAGTGAGCGCATCGTGCACCGGGCGCGCCTGGCGCGTGGCGTAGTGCACGTTGTTGGTCACCACCCACGGCACGCCGATCCGTCGCGCGATGGGAATCAGCTGGCGCACCAGCGCGCGTTCCTCGGGCAGGCGATGATCCCAGACCTCGATCGCGAAGGCCTCGTCGAACAGGTCGCGCAGCACACCGGCCATGCGATTGGCCTCGGCCAGGTTGCCGGCGGCCAGCGCCTGCGGAATGGCACCGCGCGGACAGCCGCTGAGTGCATACAACCCGGTGGCATACTGCGACAGCACCGCGAAGGGCACCGACGGCGCACCCCGCTCGTTGACGTCCATGCGTGCACGGGTGAGCAGCGTGCTGAGGTTGCCATAGCCGGTGCGTGAGGTGGCCAGCAGCGTGAGATGCTGCAGTGCGCCATCGGCCTGCACGGTGAGTTCGGCGCCGATGATGCCGGCCAGCCCCGCAGCATCGGCGGCCTGTGCGAAGCGCACGGCACCGCCGAGTTCATCGTGATCGGTGAGGGCGATGGCGGGCTGTCCGGCGATGACGGCGCGCGCGACGAGTTCTTCCGGTGCCGATGCACCATCCAGCAGCGAGAAGGCGCTGTGGCAGTGCAGCTCGACGTAATCGGCGGCGTTCATGCCACACCATTCCCGTTATATTCCGCACGATGGACACCCCTGACACCACGCGTCGCGATGTGCTGCGACTGACGCCCGTCTCGCACGAGGCGCACAAGGCCGAGATTTTGTCGGCGGCGGACCGCATGTCGGGGGAGGAGCTGGACACGCTGCCGTACGGCATGATCCAGCTCGACGCGTCGGGTCGCATCCTGAAGTACAACGCGGTCGAGAGCCGCCTCGCGCAGCTGCCGCAGGCGACGACGATCGGCAAGAAGTTCTTCAGCGAGATCGCGCCCTGCACCAAGGTCCAGCAGTTCTACGGCCAGTTCAAGGAAGGCGTCCTGCGCGAGTCGCTGGACACGACGTTCTCCTTCCACTTCGCCTTCAAGCAGAACCCGCGTGACGTGACGGTGCGCCTGTTCTACAGCAAGCGCACGCGCAGCGTGTGGGTCATGATCTCCGATCGCGAAGGGAACCCGATCGGGTGACGTGCTCTGGGGCGTCGACTGCCACTGCCTGATCGCAGAACGGCACAGCCGTAGAACATCACAGCCGCAGAAGGGCAACAGCGACTGCAACGGCCTGACGCAAAGACGCAAAGACGCAAAGGCGCAACGCGTTCGCTGCACGTGGCCATCGGCGGCTCGCATCGCGAGATCAACATGGTGTGGGAACTGCCCTCGCAGTTGCTGTTCCCAAAGCATTGCAGAAGCGTCGTGCTGCATGACTGCTGGCAAAGCAAATGAACGCGGCGCAGTTCCTTGCGTCTTTGTGTCTTTGCGCCTTTGCGTCAAGCAGTTGCTCTTGCTCTTGCCGTTGCCGTTGCTGTTGCCCTTCTGCGGCCGTTCCGTTCTGCGGCTGTGCCGTTCTGCGATGAAGCAGTTGGTAGCGGTGTCAGTCATACCAGCCTTGCAGCACCCACGACTCGGACTCGTGGTAGATGAGCAGCGTGCCGACTTCGCGGGTGCGGAGGTACCAGTAGTCGCGCGCGAACGGCGTGCGCCACCAGGCACCGGTGAGGCGCTCGGGGCCGATGCTGTCGTGCACCGTAAAGGTGTGCGCCTGCCATACGCCGGCGATCGGACGCTGAGCCTCGTCGCAGGTCATGCGCACCGGCTGCGGCACCTCGAGCAGCCGCAGGGCGGCCGGGGCGGCGGCGCGATCGGTGGTGAAGAGCGGGAGCCAGGCGCCCAGCTCCGTGATGGGTGCGGCGTCGTCGCCGCGTGATGGGACTGCGTTCTGCTCCACCTTCAGCGCCGCCGCCAGCGCCGCATCGTCGCCATCCACCAACTCGGCCCAGGCCCCGGCGCACTCGGCGCGATGATCGTCGCGCAGCACCGGACGCATCACCGCCCCAGGCCCGAGCGTGCTGCGCAGCCGTTCCAGTGCCGCCAGCGCCGCACCCGGATCACGCCAGCCCGCATCCAGCAGGTCGCCCTGTTCACCGGTCGCCGGCTGCGTGTTGGTGAGCGTGACGGTGACGCCACAGATCGGGGCCACGATCGCCCAGTCGGAGAGCAAGGCGCGGCAGCGCTCGAACAGCGGTGCCACGCGCGCCAGCGGATGTGCGGGCCGCACCTCGCGGGTGATGGTCTCGGCGGGCGTGAAATCATCGCGCTGCTGGCGGCCGCCATCGAGGTGCAACGTGATCGCCACCGCGCCGGCGGCCAGGCCATCACGCGCCAGGTCGCGCACCAGCGTCTCCAGCGCGGCGCGGACCAGGAAGAGCGCTGGCTCCATGGTGTCGCTGGATCCACCCAGCTCCGCCGTCACGCTGCGCTGGGCCTCGAGGCGGGCGAGCACCGGGCGACGTGGGTCGTCGCCGTGGGCCAGGCGCCAGGCGCTCAGCCCTCCCTCGCCCCAGCGCCGCTCGATGTCGGCCACCGGCAGCCCGGCAAAGGCGCCCACGGTGCGGATGCCGAGGGTCTCCAGCGAGGCCACCAGCTCCTCGTCGAGGGGGAGGAAGGCCAGCGGCAGCGGGGCGAGGTAGGCCGGGTCGCCGCCGGAGGGAATGCAGAAGGCCGCCGGCTCGCCCGCGGGGACCTTCTGCCAGGTGGCGGCGCGGGCGGCGGCGCAGGAATCGGCGATGGCCACCCGGGCGCCGGGATGCCAGCGCTGGGCGATGGTGAGCAGGGTGCGCGCCAGGCGCCGCTCACCGCCGATGGCGTCGAAGCCCGTCGCCCCCACCCACCAGGTGCCGCTGATGGCGCCGGCGGGAGAGACATGCGGACTGGCCTGGATCAGGGCGGCGGTGGCGCGGGTGAGGGCGCCGGCGATCGCGATCTCGTCCCACGACAGAATGTCGAGCCGAGTGCAGCGGGCACGGGCCTCGGTGACGGTCATGCCGGCCCGGACCCGGGCTCGGCCGGCCGCCGCACTCACCGCCCGGAGCTTGTTGCCGTCAGCGAGGGCGAGGAGGCGTTCGTCCCAGTGCTTGTCGTCATCGGCCGGCGGGGCCGGGATGACGGACGCGGCGGGTTCGATGGTGAGGCCCAGCCCGAGCTGCCGCGGCCCCTGGCTGGCGCGCCACACGGCACCCACCGGGAACCGGGGAATTCGGACACAGGCAACGCGCCAGAGGGACGGCATGGGACGGACGGCGCTCGGCGGGAAATGGGGGCGACGACGGTGGCTGGCAGGGCGGGTGGGGGATGGATGACGATACCGAACAAATACCGAAGCGCAAGGAAGGCGACAGTGGTGGCGGGGTGGGTGGTTTTGGTGCCGACGGGGTGGATCGGGTGACGTGTGACGCCGCTGTCATGGTACGGTGCAGCGTCGCCCTCCCGCGGCTGCAACGACCCGCCGGCACAGTGATTACATTGTGATTACATCATGGAAATCCCGTCTGGTTGATTTCCGCGTTACGCATCACGAGCCTCGAGGCGCCATGAAAGCACGTCTGATCCAGATCGGCAATTCGCGGGGCGTCCGACTCGCCAAGCCGCTCCTCGAGGAAGCGGGACTGACGGACGAAGTCGAGATTCGGGCCCAGCACGGTGCCGTAATCATCACCGCCGTGGTCACCCCGCGCGCGGGATGGGCGTCGGCGGCAGCGGCACGGCCACCAGAAAGACTGCTGGATGCGCCGACGCCGACGCGCTTTGATGACAACGAGTGGGCGTGGTGATTCCACCACCGGTGCGTCGTGGTGAGGTGTATCTCGTCGCACTCGATCCCACCCGCGGACACGAGATACGGAAGACTCGACCGTGCGTGGTGGTGTCCCCGGATGAGTTGAACGCCCACATGGGCACGTTCATCATCGCACCGCTGACCACCGGCAGTCACGAGTATCCATTCCGTGTTGCCTGCCGCTTCGCCGGCAAGGATGGACACATCGTGCTGGATCAGTTGCGCACGGTGGATCGCGCCCGCTTGGCGAAAAGGCTCGGCGCGCTGACGGCCGTCACGCAGGCCAAGGTCCTTGGCGTGCTGCAGGCGATGTTTGCGACCTGAGATACGAGGTTGTCCTGCGCTGCCATCTCACCTGGCCTGGTCGTCGGTGAACCCGTGCTGACCGCGCTACGCCATCGCATACGCCTGTCGCAACCACGCCACCACCTCCGCATCCACCTCGCTCGCGGACGCCAGCCGAACGCGATGCGTGACCATCGCATTCCACGACCCGGCGGCCTCCAGCCGACCCGATGGTTCGACACCCTTCAGCTTGATGCCGACGTCGAAGCGCGCCTTGGTGGACGGATGCAGCGTGGCGAACTGCGTCGTCCGGCGCAGGCTCAGGTAGCCCTTCTTGGGCGACGGCTCGATGTCGGAACCGAATTCGGAGATCCGCGCCATCAGCGCGTCGAAGACCGGTCGCATCGCCGCGCGGTCACCGGCGAACATCTCCGCCACCAGGTCGCTGCCTTCGGCGATCATCGAGCCGGCATCGCTCTTCAGCGTGTAGTGCGCGATCAGGTTGGCATAGCCATGCGTGATACCGTGGCCTGCCTTGAGCCACGACACGAGTTCACCGTGCTTCGACTTGCCGCTCGCCTGTGTCAGGGCGATCCATTGCTCGATGGACTTGCCGGTCGTCGCCGGCAGCGACGCGACCATCTTCGCGGTCTGTTCTTCGGGACTCTGCGCCATGTTCACGCCTCGGTAACGTGTACCAGCTGATGACATCGTCCTGCACCAGCAGCAACGGGTCGGGCCCGATGGTGAGAAGGCGCGCCGACGCGCGTCTCAGAATCCGCCGAAATGGATGCCCACTCCCACATACTGCACCCGCTCCCTGAAGAACTGCCCATACGGTGACGGCCCTTCGTAAAACTCCGCCAGCAGCGCCCAGCGCCGTCCCGGCAGGTCACCGCCTTTACGGCGATCGTACTCGAGGCCAGCGCGCGCACTCACGCTCGGCTTCCAGTCATGCTCATCCGAGGTCTTGGCATCGACGGCGGCGAGAAAGCGGAATCCGCCGAGGTTCCGCAACGGGATGATCCAGGTGCTGGGGCGATACTCCACGCCGCCGTGGGCCACGGTGGCGGCGAGATCCTCCGGGTCACGATTTACCAGCCGTTCGCCACCGGCGTAGAACCGCGCCGCGCCCGCATCGAGTGACAGCGTGAGGTCGATCGACTCGAACGACAGGTTCTCGCGGTCGCGGCGGTCCGGAGGCTCGCGCAACAGGTACTCATCGCCGAGGTGTGAGCTCTGGTGGTACACACGCAGCCGCATCGACCCGCGACCACGGCGGATGGTGAGCGGCAGTCCGACCATGTAGTCGGCGTTGAGCAGGTCGTACGACGAGGTGCCGAGATCGAATTGCGCGAACACGGCGCCGGTGATCGACAGCTGCACGCCGTCGCCGGGTTGCGAGCCCGACCAGCGTCCCAGCCCGAACATGTCGCCGATGCCGACCGACGCGAACCGTTTCGAGGTCCGGTCGGTGCCGCTGCCGGCGCGCTCGTGCAGCAGCGAGGCGAACGAGCGCTGCGCCTTCGGGTCCGCGATCAGTGGGCAGAACACATCGCCCCGCGGCAGCGGGGTGTAGCCCGCCTGCTCGGAGCGCGGCATCCCGGTGCCGCAGCGGTCGGGTGGCGAGTCCTGCGCCTTGAGCGGCGCGGCCAGCAACAGGACGATCGCCGCCCCAGCAGCGACGACGATGGTTGGCGGAGACGCACGCATGGGCGGTGGGATCGCTAAGGGTGGCTGGCCCGGTCGCAGTGCAGGTGCCACTGCCGGATGACGACCAGCGGTCAGTATGGGACGCGGTGCGAACGTCTCGCCAGACGCCACCTCGACATCGCGCCGAACAGTCCGCCAGTCAGGGCACCTGCACGTCCAGCGCTGCCGTCTCGATCCCGCCGCTGGTGCGCCGCACCTGCACGAACAGGCGATAGCTACCGGCTGACGGAAAGACCAACGGGAAGCGCACGTCGCCCTGCACGGCGACGGGCGTCGCGCCGGAGGCCATGTGCGCGGCGTGCGGATCGGCAGGCATCGACATCACCGGCTGCGCGTCGCCATGCAGGGCGGTGTCGCCGGCCTCGCGCCGCATCAGCCGCTCCTGCGCGGCCATCGAGCCGGTGCCCATCGGGTGCAGGTGCATGAACACGCCGCCATCAGTGCGCAGCAGCATGGCGTGACCGGCCATGCCGAGCCACGGTGCCAGCCCGACCGAGGTTCCGTCGCGATTGGTGAGTCGCGCGCGGACCACCACATCCTTGCCGACCGCCGGTGCACCATCGAGCGTGATCGCGAACGTCGCACCGTCACCCAGCGTCGCCGGCGTCGTGTTCACCGTCGGCGGTTGCAGCGACCACGCGTCATCACCATCCGCGTTCGGCGCCGATTCGCCGGCGGGCACGGTCACGGTGTCGGTGATGGTGCGCGTGGCACCGCTCTCGTGCACCACATCGGCGAAGAGCCAGTAGGTGCCGGCCGGCACCGCGGTCAGCGGCGTGATGAAGGTGCGTTCGTCGGTGCGCAGTGGATGCAGGTGAGCCACCGCGCCGTTGCCGCCGGCCTGCACCAGGAAGAGGTGCATCAGCTTCCCATGATCCGGCATCAGCGGCGTGGTGGCCGAGCCGCGCAGGCGCTCACCCGGCTTGAGGAATCGCCACGCGCTGTCGGTGACGGTGAGCGTCAGCGTGCGCGACGCGCCACCACTCACCGTGCCTTCCGATCGCACCGGTCGCAGCAGCGATTGGCGATACCCGCGTTCGACGGCGTTCCACCACGTCCAGCCACCCGTCACCGCGGCAGCCGTGATCACGAACGCGATGCCGGCCGCGAGGCGCGCGCGACGACGTCGGGGAGCATCCGGTGACGCGCCGGCGGGCAGCGTGGCTTCGCGCGATGCGGCACCGATCACCGAGACCAGGCCGAGCACCAGGAAGGCACCCAGCCCGGCCAGCACCCAGCCGAGCCAGTCCGGCATGCCGAGCGTGGCGGTGGCGGCGCTGGTGTACGGCACGATGAAGGTGCCGCTGCCTGCCGGTCCGCTGGCGGCGACGTGCAGTGCATACGAGCCACTGCTCATGATCCAGATCTGCGTCTGGAACGTGCCTCGCTCACCGGGCACGGCGACGGTCGGTTCCGGCGCCGGCGCACCCTTGGTGCCGTAGCGCCAGAGGGCGGGTTGCAGTGTGACGGCAGTGGGGAGTGCGTTCGGCGTCGTGGTGCGGATGACGACGTCCACCAGACCCGGAATCACCGCCGGAGGCCGCACCAGCACACGCAAGCCATACGGTCCGGCCACGCCCTCCTGTACCACCATCGTGCTTCCCACGTGCGCACTGCCGGTGAGCCAGACGGTGGCCAGCACCAGCAGCGACGAGAGCCGGCGGCGCACGTTCACCGCTTCACCTCGCGCAGCCAGTTGCCCCACGCCAGGCCCACCCGCGTCGACAGGAACGCCGCCAGCACACCCCATGTCATCATCTTCACGAGGGCTACCGACGCACCGCCATCTTCCATCCAGAATTCCCGCGGACCCACCAGATATTCCGCCGGCGCACTGTACGGTGCGAAGCTGCCGCCGAAGAACGGATGGCGCCCGAGCTCTGTCGCGAGGATGGACCCGAACGGCCACTGCACCATCGCGAAGGCGAGCACGAAGGAGAGGCCCAGCACGACCGCCGTGAGCCAGGCGTTGCGGTGCTGCATGCGACGCAACACGAGGTCGATCGCAATCGCCGGCACGATCAGCAGCAACGGGAAGTTCATCGGCACCATGTGCGTGACGTCATGCCCGATCGGTCCCAGCTTCGGCGTGGCGCTGAAAAGCGGGAAGATCCAGAGCTGTGCCGCCATGATGACCATGTAGAACGCTGCCGTGGCGGTGGCTGGCCAGCGCAGCTGCGACGCGCGCGATGCCGCCACCAGGAACAGCGGATACACGCCGGCGCCGACGATGTAGAAGAGCGAGTTGTGCATCATCTGCACATCGCTGTATTCGGTGATCGCGATCGCGGCCAGCGTCAGCAGCACACCACTGGCGAAGGCCACCACCGTCGCGCGCGACGTCGAATACCCTTCCACGTTCTGTGACGAGACCGCCATCGTCTGCGCGCCCACCAGGATGCCCAGCAGCCCACAAAGCAGCACCACGTGCGGCGGGCTGAGGATCTGGACGTCGAGGCCGTAGGCGTTGTGCCACCAGTCGTCGAACGGCGCGGAGGTGAGCATCGCGAAGGCGCCCCAGATGCAGATCCAGCCGCCGATCGGGCCGGTGAAGTACTTCCAGAGCCGCACGCCGTCGGTGGCGTGGGTCTCGCGGCGCCAGAAGGAGTTGGCGAGGACGCGTGCGCCGCAGGACAGGCCGGCCAGCGTGCCGCCGAAGTAGATGGCCATGTGGGCCGGCGTCCAGAACGTGTCGCGGCCGATGGTCATGTGCCACGAAATGTCCCAGATCAGGCCGACCAGGATGCTGGTCGCGCCGAGCACCACGGCGGTCAGATGGAGCGGGATGTCCCGGGCCGGCGCGCTGGTGCGGCTGGCGGTGGAGGTGCCGGGGGAGAAGATCGAGGTGGCCATGGGCGTCCGGTCAGCGGGGGAGGCGACAGACGTAACCTACGTCCGACGTCCCTTCCGGTTCCAGCACGGCGGCCGGGAAGTCATGGCCTGGGCTTGGCGAAACAGGCGACTGGCGCAGGAATGGCGGTAGATTGCCGTGGTGCGAGGGCGGCGTGGTCCGGGCACCGATTGGACGCCGAGGCGTTCTGTCAGTTCACTCGCTGCCCCCGAATCACGTCGTGCACACTCCATGATTTCCGGCCTCTTCGCCTTCATCGGCATCGGGTTCCTGATCGGCTTTCGCCACGCCTTCGAGCCGGATCACCTGGCCGCCGTGAGCATGCTGGCGACACGGGAGCGTGGATGGTTGTCGTCGGCGGGACTGGGCCTGGCCTGGGGCGCCGGACACACCGGCAGCGTGGCCATCGTCGCCATGCTCATCATCGTGCTCGGCATCCGCGTGCCGGAATCGATGTTCGCGATGTTCGAGCTGCTGGTGGCGGCGATGCTGATTGTCCTCGGCGTCAGCACGCTGGTCACCGAGACACGGCGCCACCGTCGCGTGCTTGGCGATGCGCACGAGCACGCGCACCACACGCACGTGGCACACGTGCATCCCGAACGCATCCGCAACGCGCGCGGCGCGTTCAGC
>JANMON010000173.1:0-4723 GCA_031369265.1 Gemmatimonadaceae bacterium
CTGCAGATGCGTGCGATGTACAAGGCGCTGGTGACGTCCGGGAAGATGACTGAACGCCAGTTCCACGACGGCGTGCTGCTCGGCGGCTCGATGCCAATGGCGATGGTGCGCGCGCGCCTCGCCACCATGCCGCTCACGCGCGACGGCGCGGCACCGTGGAAATTCGCTGACGAGCTGCCGGCGTCCAGACCGTTTCCGGTGCGACGGTAGGTCACGTTCTCCGCTCCGACGATCGCTGATGCTAGCGGCGTCGTAAAAAGTGTTCACGCGGGGGCCGCGGCGGACGCGGGGGGGGCTCAGCTCACCGATGCCGCCCGCAGCGCACCGACAACATCCAGTTGTCGTTGTTGTCGGCCCGCGGTACGGACTCCCATGCTGCGAGACGAGCGCCGATGAACGCGGAGCCTCCGCGTCCCCCGCGCCCCCCGCGTGAACACTGTTTGCGATCTCTCGATGCGCGCCAGTGACGGAGCCACACGCAGACCGAGGTAGGTAGATTGGGGAAGAGAGCACGACGATCCCCCCGACTCACCGCTTCATGTCGCTGCTGGGCCTGCAGGATGTCAGTCTCGCCTTCGGTGGTCCGGCGCTGTTGTCGCACGCCGACTTCAGCATCGAGCGCGGTGAGCGGGTCTGCCTGCTGGGTCGCAACGGCACCGGCAAGAGCACGCTGCTCAAGCTGCTGGATGGCACGCTGCAGCCGGACAGCGGCGCGGTGGTGCGGCTCACGGGACTGAGTGTGACGCGGCTGGAGCAGGAGATTCCCGACGACGTCGATGGCACGATGTTCGACGTGGTGGCGGCGGGACTCGGCTCGGCGGGGGCACTGCTGGCGCAGTACCACCACGCCAGCCTGGAAGTGGCGCGTGATGCCACGCCGAAGGCGCTCAAGGAACTCGATCGGTTGCACCACGCGCTCGATACCGCCGACGCCTGGCAGGTGCACTCGCGCGTGTCCACCGTGCTGCAGCATCTCGCGCTCGACCCGGAGCTGCCGTTCGCGCAGGCGTCGGGCGGCCGCAAGCGGCAGACACTGCTCGCGCGGGCGCTGGTGCGGCAGCCGGACATCCTCCTGCTCGACGAACCGACCAACCACCTCGACGTCGAGGCGGTGGAGTGGATGGAGGAGTACCTCATCGATCGCGGCACCACGCTCGTCTTCGTGACGCACGATCGGGCCTTCCTGCGTCGCGTCGCCACCCGCATCGTGGAACTGGATCGCGGGAAGCTGGTGGACTGGGGTGGTGACTACGACACCTACCTGACGCGCAAGGATGCCGCGTTGGAGGTCGAGGCGCGCGAGTGGGCGGAGTTCGATCGCAAGCTGGCACAGGAAGAGGTGTGGATCCGCACCGGTATCCAGGCCAGGCGTACGCGCAACGAAGGCCGCGTCCGCAGCCTCGAGGCGTTGCGGGTGCAGCGCAGCCAGCGGCGTGATCGCGTCGGCAACGTCCGCATGCAGGCGCAGGAAGCGGAGCGATCAGGGCGCCTGGTGGTGGAGGCGCGCAACGTCAGCTTCCACCGCGGCGACCGGGCGATCGTGAAGGATTTCTCCACCACCATCACGCGCGGTGATCGCGTCGGCCTGATCGGTCCCAATGGCTCGGGCAAGACCACCCTGCTGCGATTGCTGCTCGGCCAGCTGGAGCCCGACGCCGGCAGCATCAAGCTGGGCACGAACATCGAACTGGCGTACTTCGACCAGATGCGGGAACAGCTGGACGAGGAACGGAGCGTGTTCGACACCATCGCTGACGGTGCCGAGTTCGTGCTCATCAATGGTGCGCGCAAGCACGTGCACGGCTACCTGCAGGAGTTTCTCTTTCCGCCGGAGCGTGCGCGCACGCCGGTGCGGGCGCTGTCGGGCGGTGAGCGTAACCGGTTGCTGCTGGCGCGGCTCTTCATGCGCACGTTCAACGTGCTGGTGCTGGACGAACCCACCAACGATCTCGACATCGAGACCCTCGATCTGCTCGAGTCGCTGCTGCTGGAGTTCACCGGCACGCTGCTGGTGGTGAGCCATGATCGCGCCTTTCTGGACAATGCGGTCACCAGCACGCTCGTCTTCGAAGGGAAGGGCCGGATCGGGGAGTACGCCGGTGGTTATGCGGATTGGCTCCGCCAGCGACCGTCCCCGGCCAGTGCGGCACCCGCGCCGGCCCGTGCCGCGGTGACAGCGGTGACGCCGCGCGCCGAGAAGAAGCGCAAGCTGACGTGGAAGGAGACGCAGGAGCTGGCGGCGTTGCCTGACCTGATCGATGCACGGGAGCAGGCTCGTGCCGCGGTGTACGCGCAGCTCGCCGATCCGGCATTCCTTCGCGACGGCAGCGCGGTGACCGCCGCCACCACCCGGCTGGCAGGGCTGGACGCCGAGCTGGCCGAGATGGCGGCGCGCTGGGAACTGCTGGAGACGATCGCGGCCGGATGATGCGGCGTGGTGGCGCGGGCGCAGGGAACGTCGCCCCCTCTCGAGGGGTTACTTTTGTGCTGTGCGGGCGGCTCCTGATGCCCGCCGACCGATCGGGTGTGACGCCATCCACCGATCCACCAACTTCAATCACTGACTGCACCATGCGCCTCTTCCGATCGCTGACACTCCTGCTTGCCGCCGCCGCACCGCTGGTCGCGCAGGCACCGCGCCAGGCCGACTATGCGGCCGCGATGCACGCTGCCCACGGCAAGGAAACGCCCACCGCCACGCCGGCCGCCACGATCGCGCCGCGGTCGGCCGTGACGGGCAGTGAGGTGATGTACGGCACGTTGAACGGCAAGATGCTGCACGGCTACCTGGCCAAGCCGGCCAAGGCAGCCCGCAATGCGCCGGCGATCATCGTGGTGCACGAGTGGTGGGGCCTGAACGACAACATCAAGGCCGTCGTGGATCGCTACGCTGGCGAAGGGTACACGGTGCTCGCGGTGGACCTGTTCGGTCGCGTCGCGACCTCGCCCGACACGGCGATGGTGCTGTACCAGACCGCGATGAAGAACGTCCCGGCGGGTGAGCAGAACATCGCGCAGGCGATCGCGTACCTGAAGGCGCAGGGCGCCACCAAGATCGGTGCGGTGGGCTACTGCTTCGGTGGACACTGGTCGCTGCGCACCGGGCTGGTCGGCGGCACCGACATCAAGGCCGTGGTGATGTACTATGGCGCACCGATCACCGACCGTGCGCAGCTCACGCGCCTCAAGGCGCCGGTGCTCGGCCTGTTCGGTGGCCTCGACAAGGGCATCCCGGTGGACAGCGTCCGCGCCATGGAGCGCTCGATCAAGGCGGCCGGTCTGCCCGTCACGATCAACGTCTACGCGGATGCCAACCACGCCTTCGCCAACTCGTCGGGTCAGGCCTACAATGCCGCCGCCGCGAACGATGCGTGGCGGAAGTCGCTGGCCTTCTTCCGCACCAACCTGCGCTGACGGTCGTCCCCGGTCATCGCCCGTCGTAGTCGGAGTTTTCGACGTGCCGTCAGTTCGCTGGCGGCACGTCATGTATTTTCCGGCCATGCTTGTCACGGCTCGCCACACGCTCCCGACGAGGATGCCCCTCGCGATACTCTTGTTGCTCTGCATGACCCTGGCGATGGCCGCACCGCTGCGGGCACAGGTCCTGACACGGGTCGATCTGGACAACGACTCTTTCAACTTCTGGCAAGCACCGAAGCGACGCGCCGATCGTGAGTACACGCAGGGTACGCGCATCCAGGTGCTGTGGCCCACCGACAGTCGCGTCGCACGCCGGCTGCTGGGCGGTCCGCAGCAGTGCCGCGTGGGCATGGGTGACCGCGATTGCCGCATGCTGAGCGTGGCGGCCACGCAGGCGATCTACACGCCGAACCTCGAGCTCCGCCGCCGCACCGCCTACGAGCGGCCATACGCAGGCTGGCTTGGCACCGAGCTGGGTGTGCAGCGCGATCGAGCGCGCGGCCTGACCGCGCTCAGCGTCAGCCTTGGCGTGACCGGCAAGGCATCGCTGGCCGAGCCGGGACAGAAGGCGGTGCACAAGCTGTTCGGATTCAGGCCGCCGATCGGGTGGGACGGACAGCTGCCAAGCGAACTGGCGGTGATGGCCACCTACCGCGGAGCACAGTCCCTGGTGCGCGCGCGGCATGCTCGGTCGGGCTTCGGCGTGATCGTCGCGCCCGAGTGGCGTGCGCGTGTCGGCACGCTGGCCACCGACGCCACGGTGGGCATGCAGGTGGTGCTGGGCATCCGGCCGCCGCTGCCCTGGAACACGGCCGCCTCTCCCGACCACGGGCGCTGGGGAATCTTCCTCCGCGCCGGTGCGGCACAGCACGCGGTGGCCCGCAACCTGTTCCTCGATGGCACCACCTTCGCCGACAGCCGCAGCGTGCCGAAGCGACCGACCTTCGGTGAGACGGAACTCGGGCTCGGCCTGCGATTTCCGATCGGCGTGCTCGAGTGGCGGGTGCACAGCCTCGGACGCGAATACGAGTTGCAGCCACGGCCGCATGCATATTCCACGCTCGCCTTCGCCGTCCGCTGAGGCCGTCCGCACTCCTTCTTCCGGTTTCCCGTGGCCCTCACTGCGACGCTGTACAACTTCACCATCGAACTTGCCCACGTGGACCGAGGCGTCTACGAGTCGCTGGTGCTGAAGGTGGCGCAACATCCGTCGGAGACGGAGGAGCGGCTGGTGACGCGGGTGCTCGCCTACTGTCTCGAGTACGCCGAGGGCATCACCTTCTCGCGCGGCATCAGCGATCCC
>JANMON010000212.1:0-3838 GCA_031369265.1 Gemmatimonadaceae bacterium
TACAACTACACTTCGGCTTCGCGAAAGGCGTCGCTGTCGCCCTGTTGGGGGGTCTTCACTGTATGGGCGGTTTCGCCCGCCACCCGCCCCTTCCTCGTTCCTGCCCGGCGCTAAACGCCCGGACTGGTTAGCTTTTCCGAATCCACAACGGCCCCCCTCCCCGGGCGGCCGCGTCGTCGTATCCCGTCTGACAGGATGTATGGCCAAGGAAGAAGCACTGCAACTCGAAGGAACCGTGAGTGAAGTCCTGCCCAGCGCGATGTTTCGCGTCTCGCTCGACAACGGACACACGGTGCTCGCCACGATCGGTGGCAACCTGCGCCGTTTCCGCATCCGCGTCCTCGCCGGCGACCGCGTGACACTCGAAGTCTCGCCGTACGACCTGACGCGCGGCCGCATCGTCTACCGCCACAAGAACTGATCCCCACCGCGCGTGCCTGAGCCATCTGTCGTGGCCATGCGCACGCCGGGACCGCTGCGAACCCGCCTCGCCCTGCTGCTGTTCGGCGAGTTCGCCATCTGGGGCCTGTGGTTCGTGTCACTCGGCAGCTGGCTTGGTGCCACGCTGCACTTCAGCGGTCCGCAGATCGGGATGCTCTACGGCACGCTGGCCTTGGCCGGTCTGGTCACGCCCATGCTGGCGGGTGCGGTGGCCGACCGGCTGGCCCGCAGCGATCGCCTGCTCGCGGTGCTGCACGGCATCGGGGGCCTGCTGCTCCTCGTCGCCGCGCGCCAGGAACGATTCGGCGCGCTGTACGCCGCCATCCTCGCGTACGCACTCTGCTACCTGCCGACGATCTCGCTGGCCGCATCCCTCGCGATGCGCCACCTCACAACACCAGCGCGCGAATACCCGCCACTGCGCACACTCGGTACCATCGGCTGGATCATCGCCGGGCTGATCGTCGGCGCATTGGGGCTCGAGTTGTCACCGGCACCGATGCAGCTGGCTGGCTTCACCTCGATTGCCTTCGCGGCATACTGCCTCACGCTGCCGGCCACACCGCCAATGCGGAAGGACGCCCCTCGCCGCGTCACCACACTGCTGGGCCTCGATGCGCTGACGCTGTTGCGCGACCCACTCTTCGCGCTGTTCGTCGTCGCCAGCATCGTGCTCAGTGTGCCGAACCAGTTCTACAACGCGTTCGCGGCACTGTATCTCACCGACCTCGCGATTCCACACCCGGCCATGCTGCTCACGCTCGGCCAGGTGACGGAGATCGCGGTGCTGCTGTTGCTCCCTCGCCTGCATCGGTCGCTCGGCTCGCGCCGCGTGCTGCTGGTGGGCGCGGCATCGTGGGCGCTGCGCACCGTGCTCTTCTCGGTTGGTGGCGATGGCCGCCTGCCCGCGATCTACGCCGGCATCCTGCTGCATGGCGTGGCGTACGGCTGCATCTACGTGGCCGGCCAGCTGATGGTGCACGAGCGCGCACCGGCCGAGATGCGTGCCTCGGCGCAGGGATTCATGGGCCTGGTCACGATGGGACTCGGCAATCTGGGCGGCGCCTGGATCGCCGGTCGCGCGGTGCAGCACTTCACGGCAGCCGATCTCTCGCACGACTGGTCGGCGATCTGGCTGGTGGCCGCGGCCGTGTCCACGGTCGCCATGTTTGGTGTGATGCTGAGCTACCGCATCAGCGACGCGCCGGTGCCATTGGCACGTCGCTGACCGCGGTCACTGCGATGCGGTGGCCGGTGCGAGGCGTGTGAAGTCGGGCATCGGATCGCCGAAGATGTAGTGATTGAACCAGGCCAGGTTGTGCTGCATTACCGCGCGCTGCGACTTGGGCTTGGTGATGCCGTGCCCGAATCCCTTGTACACGATCATTTCCACCGGCACACCGCGATCCTCGAGCGCCTGCCGCAGCTGATAGCCGTTGGCGATCGGCACCCGCCGATCGAGTTCACCATGCTGATCAGCGTCGGGGTCCTCGCGTTGCGCACGTAGTCCACCGGCGACGTCTTGGCGTAGATCGCGGGATCCGCCACCGGGTCGGCACCGAGGTAGTTGATGGTGAACGGGGTGATGTCGGTGTTGTAGTAGTACGTGCGCCAGTCGGAGATGCCGGCGCCCACCGACGTGGCCACGAAGCGCGTGCTGCTGGTGGTGAGGAAGGCCGAGATGTAGCCGCCCTGACTCCAGCCCATCGACGCCACCTTCGAGGCGTCCACCATGCCCTTGGCCACCAGCGCATCGACGCCCGAGATCACGTCCCACGCATCACCCACGCCGAGGTTGCGGTAGTTGAGGCCGCGGAAGCGCTCACCGTATCCGGCACTGCCGCGATAGTTGACCTTCAGCACCAACGCGCCGCGATTCACCCACTCGTCCACCGGGTAGTACCGCGCGTCAGGCAAGGTAGGCCGGTCGATGCCGGTGGGGCCGCCGTGAATCACGCAGAGCAGCGGATACTTGCGCGACGGATCGAAGTCGCGCGGCTTGATCAGCACCCCCTCGATCTCGGTACCGTCACGACTCTTCCAGCGCACGACTTCTCGCGTGCCGAGTTTCCAGTCACGCACCTGTGCACTCATGCTGGTGATGACGGTCGGCGAAACGTTCTCGCGCAACTCGGCCACCGCCACTTCCGGCACTGCCACCGGCGATGCCACCAGGAACGCCGCCGCCGTCTTGGCACGGTTGAGTGTGAACCCGGACAACATCGCGTCGTCGCCACCCGTCACCCGACGAACGTTGCCGGTGGCCGGATCGACCACGAACAGGTGCGACGCAGTCTTCTGTGCCCCCGCGAAGTACACGCCAGCCGGACCCCAGTCCACGAAGTTCGGCTGCTCGTCGAACTGCATCGTGATCGCGCGTGGCGTGCCACCCTCGGCACCGACGATGGCGAGCCGCGTGTTGCGGAAGTAGTTGGTGCGGGTCTCGCCCATGGCCGACGAAAACACCACCCGACTTCCGTCCGGCGACCAGTGCGGATCGTTGTCGGCGCCAGCCTGTGTGACCAGCGGACGCAGGCTGTTGTCGGCGAGGGTGAGGATGTGGATGTCAGCGGAGTTTGCAGCCACCGCATCAGGAACCGTGCTGGCACTGAACGCGATCCGCGCGCCATCTGGCGACCATTCGAATGCGCTGACGCTGAACCTGGCGCCAGTCGGCGTGCGCGCCACGCCAGCGTGCGGCCCGGTCAGCGCAGCTGCGATGTCCACGGTGTAGAGCTGCTGCATGGCGTAATCGCGGCGCACCACCTCGAAGCCGCCGAGCGTCGTGTCGCGCGACTTGCGCGCGGCGGCGGCGGGGCTGGACGTGAAGGCGATCGCGGCCCCATCCGGCCGCCAGGCGTACCCGCCCACGCCACCCGCCGCATTCGTCAGCCGCACCGGCTCACCTCCCGCCACGGCGATCGCGAACAGCTGCGGCCTCTGCTCCACGCGCGTGCTGATGAACGTGATCCAGCTGCCGTCGGGTGACCACTGCACCTGCGACACGCCGGCCTCGTGGCGCGTCAACTGCACCGGTGCGCCGCGTTGCAGGTCGCGCACCCAGAGTTGCGACACGAACGCGTCCTGCTGCCAGTCCGTGCTCGTCACCAGATAGGCGACGCGCTGTCCGTCGGGCGAGAGGCGAGGGCTGCCGACGGACTGCAGTGAGAGCAGGCTGTCGATGGCGGGAACGCGCGCGCCGGCCTGCGCCAGCAGAGGGCTGGCGGCGACAGGCAAGGCGAAGCATGAGACGACCAGGAGGCGACGCAGCATCGGTGTTCCGCTCGGGGAGTCAGGGGGAAGGGTGACCTGTGCGCACCAACATCAGGCGGTGAGGCTGGCGCGTGTGTCCTGCTGCGCCGCAGCGCGCACCCACTCGCGCCAGCCCTGCACCGCC
>JANMON010000121.1:0-21662 GCA_031369265.1 Gemmatimonadaceae bacterium
GCATCAGACAAGACTTTTGACACACCTTGGGCAGAACTGCTGCGGCATGACAGGTGACTGCCCCGCAGCGTACCGATCGCGAACCGCGCTGCTTCACACGTCGAGCGCGGTCACGAAGCGGGCGTTGGCTTCGATGAACTCGCGGCGTGGCTCCACCGCGTCGCCCATCAGTGTCTGGAAGATCTGGTCGGCCATCACTGCGTCTTCCATGCCGACGCGGAGGATGGTGCGACGCTCGGGATCCATGGTGGTGCTCCAGAGCTGCTCGGGGTTCATCTCGCCGAGTCCCTTGTAGCGCTGCACATAGACGTTCTTGCGTGCGTCGCCGCCGCTGAGGCGCTCGGTGTACATCTCGCGCTCCGGCTCGTCGTAGGCGTAGAACTCTTCCTTGCCGCGCGCCACGCGATAGAGCGGCGGCTGCGCGATGTAGATGTAGCCGGCATCGATCAGCTCGGGCATCTGGCGGAAGAAAAACGTCAGCAGCAGGGTCCGGATGTGGGCGCCGTCCACGTCCGCGTCGGTCATGATGATGATCTTGTGGTAGCGCGTCTTCTCGAGGTCGAACTCGTCCTTGATGCCGCAGCCGAGGGCCGTGATGATGGTGCGGATTTCCTCGTTGCTGAGCACCTTGTCGATGCGGGCCTTCTCCACGTTGATGATCTTGCCGCGGAGCGGAAGGATCGCCTGGTTCTTGCGCTCGCGACCCTGCTTGGCGGAGCCGCCGGCGGAATCGCCCTCCACCAGGTACAGCTCGCAGAGCGAGGGATCGGAGAGTGAGCAGTCGGCCAGCTTGCCCGGCAGGTTGCCGATGTCGAGCGCGTTCTTCTTGCGGGTGAGGTCGCGGGCCTTGCGGGCGGCCTCGCGGGCCCGGGCCGCGCTGACCGCCTTCTCGATGATGATGTTGCCGATCTTCGGGTGTTCATCGAGGAAGGTGGCGAGGTGCTCCTGCACGATGCTGCGCACGATGCCTTCCACGCTCGGGTTGCCGAGCTTGGTCTTGGTCTGGCCCTCGAACTGCGGCTCGCGCACCTTCACCGAGAGCACGCAGGCGAGGCCTTCGCGCACGTCGTCGCCGGTGAGCTTGATGCCGTCCTTGTCCTTCTTCGACAGGCTGGAACGCTCGATGTACTTGTTGACCACCGATGTCAACGCGCTCTTGAAGCCGGTGAGGTGCGTGCCGCCTTCGTGGGTGTTGATGTTGTTCACGAAGGAGAACGTGGTGTCGGCGTAGCCATCGTTGTACTGCATGGCCAGCTCGATCCCCACGTCATCGCGCTCGGTGTCGATGTAGACCACTTCCGAGTGCAGCGCCTTGCGCTGGTTGTTGAGGAACTCCACCATCTCGCGCAGGCCGTTGATGGCGAGGAAGGTGTCGGTCTTCTGCTCGTCCTCACGCTCGTCGGTGAGCGTGATGGTGACGCCCTTGTTGAGGTACGACAACTCGCGCATGCGGCTGGCGAGGATCGAGTAGTCGTAGCGCGTCTCGGTGAAAATCTCGTTGTCGGGCTTGAACCACACCGTGGTGCCGGTCTCCTTCTTCGGCACTTCCTTCGTCTGGCGCAGCTTGGTGATGGTCTTGCCACGCGCGAAGTCGATGTAGTGTTCCTTCCCGTCGCGCTTGATCCAGACCTTGAGGGTTTCGGAGAGCGCGTTGACGCAGCTGACACCGACCCCGTGCAGGCCGCCGGACACCTTGTAGCTGTCCTTGTCGAACTTGCCACCGGCATGCAGCACGGTGAGCGCGACCTCGACGGCAGGGATGCCCATCTTGGTGTTGTTCTCGACCGGGATGCCGCGGCCATTGTCCACCACGGTGATCGAGTCATCGCGATGTATGGTGACGTTCACCAGGTTGGCATGGCCGGCCATGGCTTCGTCGATCGAGTTGTCCACCACTTCGTAGACGAGATGGTGCAGCCCTCGCGAACCCGTGGAGCCGATGTACATGCCGGGGCGCTTGCGAACCGCTTCCAGCCCCTCCAGCACCTGAATGGCGTCGCCGCCGTAGTCTCCACGATTGCCGTTCACGTCTGCCATGCTGCTCCCTTCGCTGCGGGTCTGACGGCCGACCGTAGAAATTCCGAATGGAATGGTGGTCGGTAGCTCACCAAAGGTAGCGGATTCGCGACCGCAATGCAACTCGGGTGAATCTATGTAAACCGTTACACAGCAACGACTTACGGAAGCTCTGCAGACACCGCTCCGTGGCGCCCCGTCAGCCGTTGGTGTCGCGGTGCTGGCGCATTGATTCGGCCCGTTGTCGGCGCATAAAGGCCGCAGACGGCCACAGACCGGCCACGCGGAATGCACGTTGAGGGCGAGTTCCGGGGGCAGGAATGACGAAGGCCCGGCCACGCGAGCACGCGGCCGGGCCTCCACCACCAGCAGACTCAGACTTTCGGCGTCTCGGGCAGGGTGCCGTTCGGCGTGGCGGCATCGACAGCGGCCGGCAGCATCGCGGCCAGCTTATCGGCCGCGTGGGCGGGATCGATGCCCAGCTTGGTGGCGAGCGCCGTCACGTGTTCGTTGCCGAGCGCGGCGCGCACCTGATCACCGGTGATCGGCAGGTTGGCGACGCCGGCGGCGACCCAGGAATTCACCTTGTCGCCCAAGCCGATCGCGCGGAACTTCTCGACCACGCCAGTGAGGCCGCCGTGGGCGGGATCGTTGACGACGCCCATCGCCTTGTCGATCAGGGCGTCGGCCGAGTCGGGGAGCACGTTCTTGAGAGAATTGGCCAGGCCTTCGAGCATGATGGATACCTCGCTTGCGGTGGGTGCTGTCTGCTGACGGATCGGGCCGAATCATAGCAGAGTGCGACACGCCATTCGCGTCGCGCGACCGGGCCGTGACCGAATCGTCGGCGAACTCGGCCGACGATAGCACAGCCCGCTCGGCAGGCTGACACGCGAACGTCGGCGAAGCGGGCCGGTGCGGCTAGCTTGCGGGCGGCGCGACCGGTGCGGGACTGCCGCGACCAGCGCCATTCGCTCGACTTCACCTCCCCGACGACCGGTGCCTCGCATGTTCGTTCACGCCGTCTACTTCTGGCTTCGTCCCGACCTCTCCGACGCCGATCGCGCCACGTACCTGGCCTGGCTGCCGCGCCTCTGCACCCTGCCCAGCGTCAGCAGCGGCTACTGGGGCGTGCCGGCGGCCACCGATCGTCCGGTGATCGAGCGCAGTTACTCCAATGCGCTGGTGCTGCTGTTCGCCGATACGGCGGCCGAAGAAGCCTACCAGGTACATCCGGAACACGATGCGTTCCGCGCCGAGTGCGGCGGGTTCTGGACCAAGGTGCAGATCTTCGATTCCGTGACACCCGCGTGAATCGCGCTGCGGTGAGCTCGCGCGCGCGTGCGGGTGCATGACGCCCGCATCGGACGCGCGCGAGCCATCGCGGCCACCGACTGATCCCGCCGACATTGCGCACGTGGTGGCGCCGCCGCCGCTGATCTATCTCGTGCCACTGGTCGTTGCGTTGCTGGTGCACTGGTGGTGGCCGTGGCGCGTGTTGCCCGGCCGTTGGCCGCTGGTGATCGGACCACTGTTGATCGCCGCCAGTCTGGCGTTCGTGCTGCCGGCCATCGGAGCCTTCAAGCGGGCGCGCACCAATCCGAAGCCGTGGAAGCCGACCACCGCGCTGGTAATCGAAGGACCGTACCGCTACACGCGCAACCCGATGTACGCCGGCTTCACCCTGATCTTCCTCGGCATCACGTTCTGGGTGAACTCGGGTTGGCCGCTGGTGGCGCTACTCGTGGTATTTCCGGTGATGCAGGTCGGCGTGATCCGGCGCGAGGAGCGGTACCTGGAGCGGAAGTTCGGGGCTCCGTATCGCAAATACATGCAGACCGTGCGTCGGTGGATCTGACGCGGCGCTGACGGCTCAGCGTGGCCCTGCGCCACGTCAGTATCGCGTCAGCTCCGCCCCAGCCGGAACCGCAGCTGCGTCACCGGCTGCCGTCCCGGCACCGCATTCAGCCGCTGCAACAGCGTCGGCGCCAGCAGGCTCAATTCGTTCATCCACGCGGCGGTGGTCACGCGCACCCAGAGCACGCCATCGGCGGTGACGCTCAGCGGCTCCGTCACCGACGCGATCTGCGCGCCGACAACCTGCGCCCAGTCGTCGATGGCGCCAACCTGTGCAATGCGCGCCGACATGCCCTTCTGCTCGAGCACCTTGGCCATCACGTCGGCGATGCTCATGGGCTGCGACTTCTTCGGAGGGACGGTCATGCGTCGGGCGCCAGTGTGCCGTGCTGCACGCGCACCGTCTGCAGGCCGGTCAGCGCGCGCGGGATGTCCTCGCTGCGGGGCACCGCCAGCACCACCTGCCCTAATCCGCGCCGGCCGAGCAGGCCAAGGATGCGCGCGCTGCGATCGGCATCCAGTTCGGCGAAGGGGTCGTCCAGCAGCAGCAGCGGGGCGGTGCCGAGTGCGGTCTGCAGCGTGCGCGCTTCCAGCATGCGCAAGGCGATGGCGGCGCTGCGCTGCTGGCCATTGCTGCCGAAGTTGCGCAGGTCGCGGCCATCCAGCAGCAGCTGGACCTCGTCGCGATGCGGACCGGTGTGGGTGGTGCCGCGCCGCACGTCGTGCGCACGCTGGGTGGCGAAGGTGGTGCGCAACCACCCGGCCAGCTCCGCCTCGTCGGTGCGAGCGGCACCACCGCGCTTGAGCGTCAGCGAGACACTGGTGCGTTCACCGATCGCATCCAGCACCTCGGCATACGCCGGTGCCGCGTCCAGCGCCCACGCGTGACGCTTGACCAGCATGGTGGCGCCGGCGGTGGCCAGCGCCGGCTCGAACGCCTCCACCGCGTCCATCGCCTCGGCATCACGCGCGTGTCCGAGCAGCGCGCGTAGCGCCGCGTTGCGCTGCGCCAGCGCGTGACGGTATTGCTGCAGCGCCAGCAGGTACTGGCGATCGGCCAGCGCCAGCATCACGTCGAGATAGCGTCGGCGTTCCGCTGGCGCGCCGCGCACCAGCGCCACGTCGGCCGGTGAGAAGAGCACCGCCGGTGCGGCACCGATCGCATCGCTGAGCCGCGTCACTTCCACCGCATCGACGGTGACTTTCTTCTTCTGCGTGGTAGCGTCGAAGCCAGCCGCGATGCTGAGCGCACCGCGCGGCGAGTTCTCCAGCGTGGCACTGACGTGAAAGCCCGCGTCGCCGAAGCGCACCAGGTCTCGATCGCGCGCGCCGCGGGCGCTGCGGAACAGTTCGAGGTAGTAGATGGCCTCCAGCAGGTTGGTCTTGCCGTGGCCGTTGTCGCCCAGGAGCGCAGCGCCGTCGCGGCGAAGGTCGAGCGAGGCGCGTTCGTAGTTGCGGAAGCTGGTGAGCGTGAGCCGGTTCACGCGCACCGACGTCACCATCGATGCACCGGTGCGCACCGCCTCCGCCGCCACGGTGGTGCTCACGTGCCGGTGAAGACGGGTGGTCGCTTCTCGAGGAAGGCCGTCATGCCTTCACGCATGTCAGTCGTGGACGACAACGTGCCGAAGTGCGCGGCCTCGTACGCCAGCGCATCATCCAGGCGCATGTCCTGCCCGCGTACCACGGCATCGATGCAGGCGCGCACGGCCAGCGGCCCGTTGGCCATCATTGCCTGCAGCATCGCCGTCGCCGCCGGAATCAGCTCCGCGGCCGGCACCACCTTGTTGGCCAACCCGATGCGCACGGCCTCGGTGGCATCGATGATCTCGGCCGTCATCAGCAGCTGCAGCGCGCGGCCGGTGCCGACGAGGCGCGGCAGGCGCTGCGTGCCGCCGTAGCCGGGGATGATGCCCAGCTTGACTTCCGGCTGGCCGAATTTCGTGAACTCACCGGTGATGCGCAGGTGACAGGCCATCGCCAGCTCGCAGCCGCCGCCGAGCGCGAATCCGTTGACGGCGGCGATCACCGGCTTGGGGCTCTTCTCGTAGCGGCCGAAGATTTCCTGGCCGCGACGAGCCCGGGCCACCGCGGTCATGGTCGTCTGTCCGGCCAGCTCGCTGATGTCGGCGCCGGCGACGAAGGCGCGACCGGCGCCGGTGAGGATCACGCCGCCCACGGCATCGTCGGCTACTGCCTGGTCGATCGCGGCACCGAGCTCGAGGATCAGCGCGGTGCTGAGGGCGTTCAGCTTGTCGGGACGGTTGACGGTGATCGTCGCGATGCGATCGGCCACTGAATAGAGCAGGAACTGGTAGGACATGCCGGAAGTGAGGCTCGGGGGAGGCGTGATCCCGGGACCGGGATGGCGTCCTGCAAAGCTACCGCAGTCACCGATGCCGCCCGTCAGGCGTATGGGATCTGCCCGAGGTGGGGCGGGTGCGTTCGACACATCTGGCCCGCCGCCGTTCCGTCACCGATACTCAAGGCTGAGGGACGTGCGACACCGTCGTGCCGCGCGCATCCCGATAGTGGAGGCAGGACCATGTCTCTTCGTTTCGCGGCCAGGCACCTCTCCGTCCGGGGGCGCATGGCGCATCGTCGCATCCGGCGCGTGCTGGCCCAGACCTCGGCACCACAATTCGTGCTTGGCCCGGCGACGGTGGCCTACGGTGCCGCCAGCATCGCCGCGCACGCCGTCCTGACGTGGGGGATGCTGACGTTGGCGCAGCCGCCGCTGCCGGATGCGGATCACGATCCGATGGTGCAGTCGCGCTTTCTGTATCCCCTGATGCGCAAGTCACCGCAGCCGGTGCGTGAACGCATCAGCTACGTGGGCTTCGGCGGACCGTTCGTGGAGTCGGCGCCGGCCACCAAAAAGCAGGGCGAGGTGACCGGTGCATCGCCTGAGCAACCGGTGGCGGTGGCGCCACCGGAATCGGTGGAGTCGGAGCCGGTGGAGGCCTTCACCGAGTTGGAAGTGGACGTGGTGGCCGAGCGCGACCCGGACAGCGAGGGGCCGTCATATCCGCAGGACCTGCTGGACCGGAAGATCGAAGGGGAGGCGCGGGTGCGCTTCGTGATCGACTCCACCGGCCGTGCCGACTCGACCACCTTCGCCGTGCTGTCGGCCAACGAGGCAGGCTTCGCCGAAGCGGTGCGCATGGCGCTGCCGCGGATGAAGTTCCGTCCGGCGCACATCGGGCCGAAGCGCGTGCCGCAGAGCGTGGAGCAGACGTTCATGTTCAAGATCACGCCGGCACCGATCCCATAGGCGTGTTTCGCGCAGGGCGACGTGACGGGGACACGCGTCGCCACTGATGTGGCACGGCTGCTGGCGCGTTGACCCGCCGCGTCGTCCCCTTGCACGGCGCTAGCTTTTCGCCGGCAACGACCAGTGGCCACCGTGTCACCGGTCCACCCCTGCCGCCGCTCTCCAGCCCCGATCCGTGCTTCGTTTCCCGCCGCTCGCCACCGCGCTGACCGCCGGCGCACTGTTGTCGCTCGCCGCGCCCACTGCCGCGCAGTCACAGGCCACCCGCACGGCTGCGCCCACGCGCGCACCGAAGCCGGTGTGGCCCGACGAAGGGCCGATGACGTGGGCTCCGCGTCCCACCACGGCCGCCATCACCGCCAACGACCTGCGCACGCGACTCTATCAATTCGCGCACGATTCGATGCAGGGGCGGCGCATCGGTGAGCCGGGAAACGCGAAGGGTACCGACTACATCGCGCGCGAATTCAAGCGCCTTGGCCTCAAGCCGGCGGGCGATGAAGGCACCTACTTCCAGACGTTGCCATTCGGCCCGGTCGGATTCGACAGCGCGGCCTCGCGACTGAGCGTGCGTGGTGCGGCATTGCGCGCGCGACAGGACTGGATTCCGATGCTGCCCTCGGCGCCGACGCGCATCGCCGGACAGGCGAGTCTCGAGAACGTGCCGACGGTGTTCGCCGGACGATGGGGTGACACCAGCGTGGTGCTCGACGCGGCGCTGATTCGCGGGAAGGTGGCGGTGTTTCGCGGTGCACCGGCGGCGCAGGTGGTGGGTGCATCGAGTGGCGCACCGGCCTCGTTCCTGGCGTGTGATGCGCGTCCCGACATGTTCGGTGCGGCGGCGGTGATCGCCGCCGAAGCATCGGGTCGGGCACCCTCGCGCCGCGCGGTAGGTGGCGGCGGTGTGCGTGACACGCGGGCGCAGGACGCGGGTGCGGTGGGCGTGCTGATCATCGGGCTGGACGGAACCGCACCGGCCACGGTGGCGGCGGCCTTTGCCACCCGGCCCACGGTGCGCCCGGCGCCGGTGGCCAACGGTGTCGCTGCGGCGACGATCTCCAGCGCGGTGGCGGCGCAGCTGTTCGGTGGCAACGCCGATCAGCTCACGGTGGGCACGGTTGGCGCGCCGGTGTCAGGCAGCTGGGACTATGCGTGGAAGGCGGCGGCGGCTCCGGCGCGCAACGTGGTGGCGATCCTGCCGGGCTCCGATCCGACGCTGTCATCGGAGTACGTGCTGGTCGGCGCCCACAACGATCACATCGGGCGCAGTGCGGTGGCGCTGGATCACGACTCGCTGCGCGCGGTGAACACCGTCACGCGGCCGCAGGGTGCGAACGACGCCGCCTGCCAGCCCACCACCGAGCAGCAGCGCAAGATCGACTCGCTGATCGCGGCCGCACGTCGCGTGCGTCCACCGCGTCGTGACTCGATCTTCAACGGTGCCGACGACGATGGGTCGGGCACCGTGGTGCTGCTGGAGATCGCCGAACAGTTCGCCGCCGAGAAGCCGAAGCGCTCGATCCTCTTCGTGTCGCACCAGGGTGAGGAAGGCGGCCTGCTTGGCTCGGCGTGGTTCGTGGATCATCCCACCGTGCCGCTGACCCAGATCGTGGCTGCGCACAACATGGACATGCTGGGCAAGGGCCGCGTGGACCAGGTGAAGTTCGGTGGGCCGGCCTCGGTGCAGACACTCGGCGCCCGCCGCCTGTCGCGTGAGTTCGGCGACATCATCGACTCGGTGAATGCGACACGCACCGAGGTGATGGCCATCGACAAGTCGTGGGACGTGACCGCCAATCCGCTCAACCGGTTCTGTCGCAGCGACCAGGTGAACTACGTCCGCAAGGACGTGCCGGTGACCTACTTCTCGCTCGGCTACGCGCAGGACTATCACCAGCTCACCGACGAACCGCAGTACATCGAATACGAACACTCGGCGCGACTTGGCCGATTCATTCACGACGTGATGATGGCGATCGCGACCCGCACGGATCGTCCGGCCATCGCCGGCGCCGATCCCGCCTATCCGCAGTGCGCGCGCTGAGCGAGCCGGGGATGTCAGGCCCGGCGCCCGTGTCGGCCGTGACGTTCACGGCCGACGACACGGCGCTGCGCATCATCGACCAGACGCGGTTGCCGGGTGAACTGGTGGAGCTGGTGCTGACAGACCTGCCATCGATGGTGGAGGCGATCCAGTCGCTGCGGGTGCGTGGCGCGCCGGCGATCGGTGTGGCGGGTGCGGTTGGACTGGCGGTGCTGGCGGCGGAGGCGGCGCTGGAGGGTCCGGCGCTCTTCGATTCCACCGTGCGCGCGGCGGCGACTGCATTGCGCGAGGCACGTCCCACGGCGGTGAACCTGGCCTGGGCGGTGGATCGCGTGCTGGCGGCGGGACAGGTGGGCCGTGCGTCGCCGGCGGTGCGCGCCGCCACCATGCGCGACGAGGCGATGGCGATTCTGAACGAGGACATCGCGATGTGCGCCAGCATCGGGACGCACGGCGCCTCGCTGCTGCGCCCGGGCATGCAGGTGCTGACGCATTGCAACGCCGGCGCGCTGGCGACGGCCGGCATCGGGACCGCGCTGGCGCCGATCTACACCATGCATGCGCGCGGCGACGCGATCCGCGTGTTCGCGAACGAGACGCGTCCGCTGCTGCAGGGCGCGCGACTGACGGCGTGGGAGCTGGGGCGTGCCGGCATACCGGTCACGCTCCTCACCGACGGCATGGCGGCCAGCGTGATGCGCGCCGGCGACATCGATGCGGTGCTGGTGGGTGCGGATCGCATCGCGGCCAACGGTGACGTGGCCAACAAGATCGGCACCTACGGCGTGGCGGTGCTCGCGCGACATCACGGCATTCCATTCTACGTACTGGCGCCCAGCTCCACGCTGGATCCGTTCACTCCCGACGGTGATGCGATGCTGATCGAGATGCGGCACGCCGACGAGGTGCGCTCGTTCGGTGGCGTCGCCACCGCGCCGAGCACCGTGTCGGTGCACAATCCCGCCTTCGATGTCACGCCGGCGTCGCTGGTGACGGCGATCGTCACCGATCGTGGCGTGTTTCATCCACCCTATGACTTCACCGCCTGATGCGCTCCGTCCTCGCACTCGACCAGGGCACCACCGGATCCACCGCCCTCGTGATCGCCGCCGATGGTCGCGTGCTGGGGCGCGGCTACCGTGAGTTCGCGCAGCACTTTCCGCAGCCGGGCTGGGTGGAGCACGAACCGGCCGACCTGCTGCGTGCCACGCTGGATGCGGCGCGTGAAGCGCTGGCCGCCGCGGCGGTGACACCGGAGTGCATCGGGATCACCAACCAGCGAGAGACGGTGGTGGTGTGGGACAAGGTCACCGGCGAGCCGGTGCATCGCGCGATCGTGTGGCAGGACCGGCGCACCGCCGATCGCTGCCTGGCGCTGGCTGCGCAGAAGGAGTTCATCGCCGCGCGCACCGGGCTGGTTCTGGATGCCTACTTCAGCGCCACCAAGATCGAGTGGATCCTGCGCAGCAACGGTGGGCTGATGAAGCGCGCGCTGAATGGCGAGTTGCTGGCCGGTACGGTGGATACGTGGCTGATCTGGCAGCTCACCGATGGGGCGGTGCATGCCACCGATCCCACCAACGCCAGCCGCACGATGCTGTACGACATCGACACGCACGCCTGGAGCGACGACCTCTGTGCACTGTTCGGGGTGCCGCGCGCGATGCTGCCGGAGGTGCGTACCTCACGCGGTGATTTCGGCACCATCAACGCGCGTCACCTCGGCGTGGCGCTGCCGATCACCGGGGTGGCCGGCGACCAGCAGTCGGCGCTCTTTGGCCAGGGATGCGTGGCGCCCGGCGAGGCGAAGAACACCTATGGGACCGGCGCCTTCATGCTGATGAACACGGGCCAGAAGCGCCCCAGCCTGGGCGACGGCCTGCTCACCACCATCGCCTGCGACGCCGACGGCGGGCCGTGTTATGCGCTGGAGGCCGCGATCTTCATCGCCGGTGCCGCCGTCCAGTGGATCCGCGATGGTCTGGGCCTGATCGCCACTGCGGCCGAGACCGAGGCGCTGGCCAGCGGGCTGGCGTCGAACGACGGCGTGTACTTCGTACCGGCGCTGACCGGGCTCGGTGCACCGCACTGGGAAGCCGAAGCGCGCGGCACGCTGGTCGGACTGACGCGAGGCACCACGCGCGCCCACATCGTCCGCGCCGCGCTGGAGGCGATGGCCTACGGCACCGCCGACGTGATGCAGTCCATGCAGGCCCGCAGCGGTGTGACGCTGGATGCCCTTCGGGTGGACGGCGGGGCGGCCAACAACGGCTGGCTGCTGCAGTTCCAGGCCGACGTGCTGGGCGTACCGGTCGAGAAGCCGGCGATGGTCGAGACCACCGCGCTGGGTGCGGCTGGGTTGGCCGGGCTGCACACCGGTGTCTGGCGGTCGGCCTCGGAGTTCCGGGCGGCGCAGCGGGTGTCGGTGGTGACGCCGGGGGCCGGGGCGGCGGCGGCACGGGCAGCCTACGGCGACTGGCAGCGGGCGGTGCGCACCGCGTTGTTCTGGGCACGGGACGGCGGGGCTGCGCGCTAACCGTCCATCGGCGTGTTCGACTGTCTCGCCGCGGGGGTATTCCGGGGTATATTCCGGCTTCGGGCAGTGGAACCCACGATCTACGGCTCAGGTACACGACCTCCTGCGGAGGACTGGTCATCTCGACACCGGAACAGGCAGGCGATCGGAGGGCGAATCTGGTCCTCCGGGCGCTCATTGACGAGATGCTGGAGCGGGTGCGTGGGCTGAATGCAAATCCCTCGACCTTCACCACCGACGAACGGTCGCGGGCCGAGGCGGAGCTGGAGTCGATCATGGCACGGGTGCGACGGTACGCGGCGCTGCGTGACCAGCAGCTGTAACTCATCGGGCGACCGGCGCGCCGCGCGCACCGCGTCACCTCTCTCTGCACCACGGTTGGCGGAATGAATACGCGCTCGAAGTTCATGCTCGGCGGACTCCTGATCCTTGGCACGGCCAGCTTCCTGGCTGCCAAGAGCACCGCCGCCACTGCCCAGTTCTACCTCACGCCGCACGAACTCGCCGAGCGCCTGAAGGCTGATGATTCGTTCCGCAAGAATGGCATGAAGGTCGGCGGGCGGGTGGTGCCGGGGACTATCGTGAAGGCGCCGGGCAACAAGGAAGTGCGGTTCGTGATGCGCGACACGATGGCCACCAGCGACGCCCGCTTCACGGTGGTCTACAAGGGCATCATCCCCGACACCTTCACCGACAGCGTGGACGTGGTGGTGGAAGGCCGGCTCGACGACGGCAACACCTTCCAGGCCACCGTGCTGCTGGCCAAGTGTGCGTCGCGCTACGAAAATGCGCCCGGCAAGCCCGGGTATCCACCGGGCACGCAGGGTGGCCATCCGGTTGACGTCCCCAAGGGCCCGACCGCGGCACCGCAGACGTGATTCTTCTCGGGGAGTTGTCGCTCTGGGTGTCGTTGTTGATGGGTATCTGGATGACGACGGTGAGCTTCGCTGGCGGTGCGACACGCCGCGGTGAACTGGTGCAGAGCGGTGAGCGTGCGACATATGCCACGCTGTTCTTCGTGATCATGGCCAGCGTCGGCCTCTGGACGGCGCTCTTCACCCATGACTTCTCGCTCAAGTTCGTCGCCAGCTACACCAGCGCGAACCTGCCCAAGGTCTACCTGTTCAGCGCCTTCTGGGCCGGCCAGTCCGGCTCACTGCTGTTCTGGTGCCTGATCCTGGCGATCTTCAGCGCCATCGCCGTGGTGGCGAACCGGGCGAAGAATCGCGAACTGATGCCGTGGGTGACCGGGACGCTGGGGGTGATCCTGGTGTTCTTCATCGGCACCATCCTGTTCGCCGCCAATCCATACGATCGCATGGAGTGGGTGCCACCCGACGGCCGCGGGATGAATCCGCAGCTGCAGAATCCGGGCATGGCCATCCACCCGCCGATGCTCTACCTGGGCTGGGTCGGCACCGCGATTCCGTTCGCGTTCGCGATCGGCGCGCTGGTCACCCGTCGCCTCGACACCGAGTGGCTGGCCGCGATCCGTCGCTGGAGCCTGATCAGCTGGTTCTTCCTCACCATCGGCCTCGTGCTGGGCATGTGGTGGGCATACGTGGAGCTGGGCTGGGGTGGCTACTGGGCGTGGGATCCGGTCGAGAATGCACCGCTCACGTCGTGGCTCTGCCAGACCGCGTTCCTGCACTCGATCATGATCCAGGAAAAGCGCGGCATGCTGCGCAAGTGGAACGTGACGCTGGTGGTGGCCGCATTCCTGCTCAGCATCCTCGGCACCTTCCTGACGCGCAGCGGCGTGATCGAGAGCGTGCACAGCTTCGCGCAGAGTGCCATCGGCAACTACTTCTCGACGTTCCTGATCGCGATCTTCGTGGTGACGACCATCCTCGTGATGACGCGCCTGAAGGACATGGAAGCGAAGGCGCAGCTGGAGAGCATGGTGAGCCGCGAGGCGGCCTTCCTGTACAACAACCTGGTGCTGGTGGGCATTGCGTTCAGTGTGCTCTGGGGCACGCTGTTCCCGATCATCAGCGAGGCGGTGCGGGGCACCAAGATCACCGTCGGCCCGCCGTTCTTCAATTCGGTGAACGTGCCGCTGGGCCTCGGCCTGCTGGCGCTCACCGGCATCGGTCCGCTGATCGCCTGGCGCCGCGCCAGCGTCGAGAACGTGCGTCGCCAGTTCGTGTTCCCGGTGCTCTGCGGGTTGGTGACGGGTGGCGTGCTGATCGCGCTTGGCATGCGCGCCTTCTATCCCATCGTCGCCTACATCCTGGTGGGCTTCGTGGTGGGCACGATCGCGCAGGAGTTCTTCAAGGGCACGCGCGCCCGCATGCGCATGTATGCGGAGAACGTGGTGCTGGCATCGCTGCGACTGGTGGGCAACAACCGCCGGCGCTATGGCGGCTACATCGTGCACCTCGGCGTGGCGATGATCTTCGCCGCCTTCGCCGGGTTCGCGTTCAAGAAGGAGTTCGACGTCTCGCTGAAGACCGGCGAAGTGTTTCGCGCCACCGATCCGTTCGGGCACGCGTGGACTTTCACCAGCCAGGGCGTGAGCGAGTTCAAGCGGCTCAACCGCTACGTGACGGCGGTGGCGCTGTCGGTCACGCGCGACGGCAAGCCGATGCCGGTGCTGAGCAGCGAGAAGCGGCAGCACGTGGACAGCAACGACCAGCCGACCTTCGAGCCGAGCACAGAGGTGGGGCTGTACGAGACCGCGATGCAGGACGTGTACATGGTGTTCTCCGGCATGATCGGACCGGACCAGGCGGAAGTGCGCCTGGCATTCAATCCACTCGTCTGGTGGGTGTGGTACGGCGGCATGGTGATGGCGATCGGCGGCCTGATCGTGATGTGGCCGCAGGCTGAGAAGAAGCGGCAGGGTGGCTACGTGACGGTGCTGACGCCCGGGGCGGAAGCGCCGGTGCCGGCGACCGCAGGAGCGCAGTGATGGCCGAACGCGCCACGCGTCGCGACTTCCTTCGTGTCGCCGGACTGGTGCTGACCGGTGCCGCGATCGCGCCGCGCCTCCGCGCACAGGAACCTGCGCAGGGCGCCGCGAACATCGAGATGCCGCAGACGGCGTACAAGGCGGTGTCGCTGCCGAAGAAGGTGGGTGCCAAGCCGCTGGTGACGCAGCTCGAGCGCGATGCGCTGGAACGTGGCCTCAAGTGCGCCTGCCCGTGCAAGCTGGATGTGTTCACGTGTCGCACCACCGACTTCCAGTGCGGCATCAGCCCGGCGATGCATTCCGACGTGGTGCGACTGATCGACGGTGGCTACAGCGCCGACGAGATCGTGGCGGCCTTCACCACCGTGTACGGTGAACGGGTGCTGATGGCGCCGGTCAAGGAAGGCTTCAACATCGCGGGCTACGTGGTGCCCTTCATCACGCTCGGCATCGGCGGCACGATGCTGGTGGCGCTGCTGCGCCGCTGGAAGCGCGAGACGGAGACGATGACGCCGGCGGTGGTTTCGAGGTCGGTGCTGCCGATCAGCGGCACGATGCCCGAGGCCACCGACGACGAGATGCGGCGGCTGGAGGCTGCGGTGCGGGGCAGGGCGGAGCGATGAACGAGCTGCTGTCGAGCAGCAGCGCACCGTTTATCGTCGGCATCGCACTGGCGCTGGTGGCGCTGGCGATCGTGCTGTCGCCGGTGTTCAGCGACGCGGCGCCGGCCGAGTCGAGGGCGGAACATCGCACGTCACCGAAGCTGGAGATCGACGACGAGCCGGTGCCGGGGTCGGCGATCGAGGCGTTGCGTGAGATCGAATTCGATCGCGCGACGGGCAAGCTGTCGGAGGACGACTACGACGGCATGAAGGCGCGCTATACCGTGCAGGCGCTGGTGGAGTTGCGCGCGCAGGACGCCGGTCGTGCGCCGACTGCACCGGCGATCGGCACCGGGTCAGCAGCGGACATCGCCGAGCGACTGGTGAAGAAGTACCGTCCCGGCTCGACGATCTGTGCCACGCATGGCCTGCGTCCGGAACCCGATGCGTTGTTCTGCTCGGAGTGCGGATCGTATCTGCCTGGCAAGTGTGAACAGTGCGGCACGCCGGTGACCGCGGCCGGCGCACACTTCTGCACCGGCTGCGGTCACGTGCTGGCGGCCTGACCGCGCCCGGTCAGCCGCCGGTGCCGAACTGGCGGGTGAACTTCACGAAGACATTCCGCTGCTGCCGCTGACGCCAGTCGAAGAAACCGTCGGCGCCGCGCCCGTCGTTGAAGACCACGAACAATCCGGTGCCGGCCGTGTTCAGCCAGCCGAACCTGACGTTGGCAGACCAGACTTCCTGCTGGTTGTTGTACTGCGTCAGCGTCTGGACGAAGATCCGCGGCGTGAAGAAGTAATTCAGCCGCAGCGCCTGCAGTGTGCGGATGAAATTGCCCTGCGGCAACCGCACGTCGTTGTATTCGCCGGTGAGTGATCCGGAGAACGTGGCGCCGCGGCGCAGCGTGACCGTGCCACTGCCGCCACGTCGGGTGCCGGTCCAGAACTCGCCGACGTCGAAGCGACCGGTGACCCAGACATTTTCGCTGGGGTCCGACTGATAGTCGAAGCCGACCGTGCCCCAGGTATACTCGCCGACTGGAAGGATGATGCCTGGTGCGATCTGGAACGGCTGCTGCAGTCCTTCATGCGAGATGTTGTACTCGGGCCCGAGGCGGGCGCTGTTGGCGAACTCGATCTCGGTGGCATCGATGTGGATGTAGCCGGACTGGTAGAAGCCGTCCATGCCGTAGGTACTGCGGTAGTTCATGTGCGGATTCCACTGGCGAAACCAGGGCCACTCCGGCTTCCGGAACAGGCGCAGCAACGACAGGTCGTACTGCCGGAATCCCGCGGGCCGGCTGAGGAAGCCCACTTCCGGATTGAAGTCGCCACCGACCTGCGTGACGCGGAAGCTGTGATTCCAGACGTTGGTCTGGTATGCGAGGCGTCCGCTGAACGCGTTGTCGTCGCCGGTGCGGGTCGGCGTGGTGGTCTTGGCAGCCCACAGGTCCGCCGTCCACTCCTGGCGGATGCCGATGCGCCCGTCCACGGCATAGGTTCGGTTCACGTCGCCGGACTCGCGCGTGGACATGCGCTGCACCGCCATCGCGCCGATGCGCGAGCGCCGCGAGAGTTCGCGAATGGCGCGCACCACCGTGTACGACTGTCCGTCGGAGATGGTATCCGGTGCGTCGGTGACCATCTGCAGCAGCCCGACGGTGGTGCCCCCGACACGCCCGGTCAACCGGCCGCCGCCGAGGATCGGCTGCGCGTTGCCGTTGTCATCGATGCCGATGCGGCGCGTGAAGAACAGGTCCACCGCCTGCGGTGTGCCGGCCGAGAAGACGCCGGCGTTCTCGAGGAAGAACGGTCGCTTCTCGGGGAAGAAGATCGGGAAGCGCGTCAGGTTGACGCGCTGATCGTCCACCTCGACCTGCGCGAAGTCGGTGTTGTAGGTGAGGTCGAGGGTGAGCGCCGGCGTCACGCCGTACTTGATCTCACCGCCGAACTCCATCGGCGTGGCGGTGCGTGAGACACCGTTGGGGTAGGTCGTCTGCGCCGCGCCGAGCACGTACGGGGTGATGGTCTGGATGCGCCGCGTGGGCACGGTCAGCTTGTCGAGCGTGCCAGCCAGCGACAGGCGATAGAGGTTGAACTGTCGCGGGATGAACGACCAGTACAGCTCCTCGTTCTTGCGGCGGATCGACCGCGTGATGTTCATGCCCCACGTCTGTTCCGCGGCGCCGGTCTGGTAGCGCAGCGTCGAGAACGGAATGCGGAACTCGGCGGTCCAGCCCAGCGAATCGATGGTGGTCGCGACCGTCCAGCTGGCGTCCCAGTTCACGTTGAAGCCCCCGAGACCGCCGGCGAGCGCTCGGTTCTGTCCGGCCACGGCCGCGCCACCGCCTTCACCTTCGCGGATCACCTGGCCGTCGTATTCCACGCCAGCCGGTGTGGTGGCGAAGACGAACCCGTTCTGCCGATCGTGATAGGTGTCGAAGATCAGCGCGATGTGATCGCTGTTCGAGAGCGTCACGTCACGGATCTTCTCGCCCGGCACGATCAGCTGTGGTTCGCGGTCGTACATGCGCGCGGCGATGTACAGCGAGATGCCATCGGTCGCGAGTCGCACGTCGGTGCGTTCGGTGGCCGGCACACCTTCGTTCAGCTCGCGCTGGAAGAAATCGGTGGCTGGTGTGGCATCGCGCCAGAAGGCCTCATCCAGCCGCCCGTCGATCGTCGGCGCGGTGGTGATGCGGAGGGCGCGCGCTTGTGGCAGCGGCCTCGCCCGCGCGGCCCGGGCGAAGGAGTCCGCCTGTGCAGCGTCGATGCGGATCGCCGGTGTCACCGGCCGCTGCGCGACGACGCAGGGCGCGAACAGGCTCGCACATCCGAACAGCACCATCGGAGACAGCAGACGCACGGTCATCGTGGCATCGGGTTGACAGGTCAGCGCAGGTGTTCGCGCGCACTCCGGAACTGGGTAAACGTACCGGGCTCGGCGATCGCTGTGATCGTGCGGGTGGGCGTAGCCGCGATCGTAGACGTGGACCTGCGCGCGGCAGCATGGCGTTGCGACCGCTGGCATGAGTGGGCGCTGGTATCAAGAACATCAGCCGCGTGGATCATTCGACAGGCGTTCCGTGTTCGGAACGGTATGCGCGACGTTCACCTGGTCTGGTTCAAGCGCGACCTCCGCATCAGGGACCACGCCGCGCTGACCGCCGCCGCGTCGCACGGACCGGTGCTCTGCCTCTACATCTACGAACCCGAGTTGCTGCGGGCGCCGGATCACGATGCGCAGCATCTCGGCTTCGTGAACGACTGCCTGGGTGACCTCGAGGCGTCGCTGGCGGCGCGCAGCGTGGTGCTGCACCGGAGGACGGGCCACGCCACGACGGTGCTGGCCGACGTGTTGGCGGAACTGGCGGCGCTCGACGCACCGGCCCGCGTGGTCACGATCTGGGCCCACGAAGAGACCACCGGGTGGCTGGCATATCAGCGCGATCGCGCCGTGCGCCGGTGGTGCCGAGGCATGGGGATCGCGATGCGAGAGCTTGCGCAGACCGGCGTGGTGCGGCGCCTGCCGTCGCGCGATGGCTGGGCAGCGGCGTGGGAGGCGCGGATGGCAGACGCGCCGCTGCCCGCCCCGCGACGCATCGAGGGCGTGCGCCTGGGATGCAGCATCGACGAGGCGTCAGACGCGTGGCGGGCATGCACGAACGTTGACCGGCCAGAGGTGCAACGCGGTGGCGAGACCGACGCGCGCGAGACGCTGCGGAGTTTCCTGCGCGAGCGTGGGGAGGAGTACCGTCGAGCGATGTCCAGTCCGGTCACCGCGCCCGATGCCTGCAGCCGAGTGAGCGCCTGGCTGAGCACCGGGGCAATCAGCGTGCGGACCTGTGAACACGCCGCCCGCGCGCGGCTGGCGCAACTGGCAGACGACACGCGCACCACAGACGCCAGCCACCAGCACTGGCGGGCGAGCATCTCCAGCTTCCGCACTCGGCTGCGGTGGCATTGCCATTTCATGCAGAAGCTCGAGGATCAGCCGCGTCTGGAGTTCGAGACGATGTGCGAGGCGTACGTCGGGCTACGCGATGAAGCGAGCGTGGACGAGGCGTTGCTGCGTGCGTGGGACGAGGGGCGGACCGGATATCCGCTGGTGGACGCCTGCATGCGCTCGGTGCGCGTGACCGGCTGGCTGCCGTTTCGCATGCGGGCGATGGTGATGTCGTTCGCCAGTTATCATCTCTGGGTGCACTGGCGTTCGAGTGGTGTGCTCCTGGCGCGCCGGTTCCTCGACTTCGAGCCCGGCATTCACTACAGCCAGTGCCAGATGCAGAGCGGGGTGACGGGCATCAACGCGATCCGGATCTACAACCCGGTAAAGCAGGCGATGGAGCACGACCCGGAGGGCACCTTCATCCGGCAGTGGGTGCCGGAACTGGCGAGGGTGCCGGCGGAGGCGCTGGCCGAGCCGCATCGGATTCCACCGATGTTGCAGCAGATGTATGGGGTGCAGATCGGCGAGAGCTATCCGCTGCCGATCGTGGACAACGTGCAGGCGATGCGTGCGGCGCGGGAGCGGATCTGGGCGATCCGGGAGCGTCCCGATACGGTCGAGGCGGCTCGTCGGGTCTACGAAAAACTGGGCAGTCGCAAGCAACCGTTCAGCCGACGCGACGTGCGTTGACGGGCGGCGCTGCGGTTCGACGGCACGCGCAACCGCAGAGGGTGACGCATTCCGAGACCGTCGTTGCGATGCACGTCAGTGCGCGCGCGGAGCACTGCACTCGACGACCCACTGGCGGCTGACGACGCTGCCTGGAAGCGGGGACATTCGATCCAGACGCCTCGTTCGCTCATACATCACGGCTGTTGAGTCTGGTCTCGCAAGTCGTTTCGCGTCAAAAACTTAGACGAAGACCAGCGACGAGATGCCGTGCAGGGCCAGCGTGCTGTTGCATGGGCTCTACACCTGTGCGCAGCTGCGACGGTCCAAGCGAGTTTGTGATTTTGCTAACGTGAGAGAATTCAACAAGTTGGCGCTCGTCAATGCATCGGTACGACTGATGCGCTAAAACGTCGGGCATTAGGTGCAGTCCCACCCCCCCCAAAGTTCGAGGCTTTCTGATGATGCGATTTGCCGGTTTCCGGCCATCAACCGCGTTCGCCGCGGCCGCGATGGCGTTCGTCGCGGGATGTGCGAGTGACAGTGCCGTGGCCCCGGACATGGGACCGCAGGTGTCGGCGCTGGTCGTGTCCAACGGGACGGTCGTCGTCGGCAGCAGCACTTCGCCCGGCGCGTTCGTGGCTGCCAACCCAAGTAACGCGACCCGCTTGGTCGGCGCGTTCTGGGACAACAAGTCGGCGGATGAACTCAGCGTGTCGATGCGCTGCAATTCTGGTTACTTCGCGGTCGGCACCATTACGCCGGGCTGCGACAACGAGGCAGGCGCATCCTACGCCAACCGCGGCGGCTACTCGACCTACTTCGGCGACGGTGCGGGCAATCGTGACGCGACCGCCTTCAGTTTCGCTGCCGGCTTCGAGTATGTCGTGACGCTCAAGGGCACGTATGCCGGTGCAATGAGCGAAGTGGGTTACTACACCGTCTCTGGCGGCGTGAACACCTACATCCCGGTTCCGGCCTGGAGCGCCAAGACGGTCGGCGTGCAGGTCGTGATCAACACCGGTGGCAAGCCGTGGGGGTTCTACATCAAGAACAACTTCCTCTCGCCGACCGGCGGGTGCGGCGGCACGGCGTACTATTGCAGCCAGGCCGAGGGTGGTTTCGCTCCGGCAGCTGGGCAGGCGTCACAGCAGTTCGCGCTGTTCGGGAATGCGTCCGGCACGGGCTGGCTGGCCGGTGTCGAGGATAACTTCCTCCAGCTGCTGCCGAACGGCTTCTTCCGCGATTCCGACTACAACGACTACATGTTCGGCATCACTGCGCGTCCGCTGGAAGAGCCGCCGGTCTGTGACTTCATGACCTTCGGCCGCACCCAGATCGTGGCCGCCAATGGCGACGACGTCGTGATCAGCGGCAACGCTGGTGGCAACTCGCCGCAGGGTGGCATCCTCGGCAACTTCCTGGTGAAGATTGGTGATGCGCAGTACAACCTGCAGGACATCTCCGCCTACGGCCCGATCACGAGCGGCGTGTTCTCTGGCGCAGCCTATCCGAACGCACGTCGGATCGTCGGCACCACCAAGGAAGGCGCGTCGGTCGAGATCCGCATCTACGACGGTGGCGAGCCGGGTCGCATTGCTGACGCCGTGTACGTGAAGATCGGGGCCTCCACGCCGCTGGGCGCGAACGGCACGGACCTGGATCGCGGCAACATCCAGTACCACGCGAACTGCCGCGGCCCGCAGGGCTGAGTTGTCACGGTAGGACGAGGCGGCCCCGGTCAACGCGACCGGGGCCGCTTTTTCGTTCTGGCATCGCGCGGCTGCGCCGGTCGTCGG
>JANMON010000302.1:0-16167 GCA_031369265.1 Gemmatimonadaceae bacterium
GCATCCGATGGACCTCGATGCGACGCTCACGCCGGGACCCTCGGGCGATGTCCGACCCCCGCGGGTCGCGCGGCCGCACGCCGATCGTCTCAGTCGCGAGCAACGCCTGGCGCTCTACCGCCACATGCGCATGACGCGCACGCTCGAGGAGCGCCTCGTCGCGCTCTACCGGCAGACCAAGGTCGTGGGTGGGCTCTTCCGGTCGCTGGGCCAGGAGGCGGACGCCGTCGGCAGCGCCTACGCGCTCGAGCGCCGCGACATCATGTCGCCGCTGAACCGGAACATGGGCTCGATGCTGGTGAAGGGGGCAACTCCACTCGAAATCCTGCGCCAGTACATGGCCAAGGGCGACTCGCCCACGCGCGGTCGCGAGCTGAACATCCATTTCGGTGACCTGGTGCGCGGCTTCGTCGGCCAGATCTCGCACCTGGGCGACATGATCCCCGTCATGGCCGGCATCGCGCTGTCGTTCAAGATGCGTGGCGAGGATCGCGTGGTGCTGGTCTACATCGGCGACGGCGCCACCTCCACCGGCGCATTTCACGAGGGTGTGAACTTCGCTGCAGTGCAGAAGGTGCCGCTGGTGGTGGTGGTCGAAAACAACGGCTACGCCTACTCCACGCCCACGCCGCGTCAGACGGCCGCCAGTTCGTTCATGGACAAGGCGGTCGGGTACGGCATAGCCGGCGTGCAGGCCGATGGCAACGACGTGCTGGCCGTCTACGACGTGACCAAGGCGGCGGTGGATCGCGCACGCGGCGGCGGCGGACCGACGCTGGTGGAACTGATGACCTACCGTCGCAAGGGACACGCGGAACACGACAACCAGTCGTACGTGCCCGATGGCGAAGTGGAATGGTGGGCCGCCAACAACGACCCCATCGATCGCTTCACCGTATGGCTGGCCGAGCACGATGGCGTGACCGCCGATGAGCTGGCGGCGATCGATGCCTCCGTCGCCACTGAGATCGACGCTGCCACCGACGAGGCAGAACAGAGTCCGATGCCCGAGGCGCTGGATGCACTGGTCGGCATCTACGGCGAACCGGCCACACTCCCGCCGCACTGGTATCGCGAAGGGGTGAAGAAGGCCGTGGAGCAGCATGAACGTCCCGCCAGCTGGGGCACGCACGATGGCTGAGATCACCTACCTCGAGGCGATTCGCGAGGCGCTGTTCGAGGAGATGGAGCGCGACCCGAACGTCTTCTGCCTCGGCGAGGACATCGGCGCGTTCGGTGGGGCGTTCAAGGTCACCGAGGGATTGCTGGCCAGGTACGGCGAACAGCGCGTGATCGACACGCCGATCTCGGAAGCCGCCATCATCGGTGCCGCCGCAGGCGCGTCGCACATGGGCCTGCGCCCGGTGGCCGAGCTGCAGTTCATCGACTTCATCTCGTGCGGCTACGACATGCTCACGAATTACGTCGCGACGGCGCGCTACCGCGCATTCCTGCCCTGCCCGATGGTGGTGCGCGGGCCCAGCGGTGGCTATGTGCGGGGCGGGCCGTTCCATTCGCAGAATCCGGAAGCGGCGTTCCTGCACACGCCCGGCCTCAAGATCGTGTACCCGGCCACCGCCGCCGATGCCAAGGGCCTGATGAAGGCCGCCATCCGCGACGATGACTGCGTGCTCTTCTTCGAGCACAAGTACCTGGACCGTCGCGTGAAGGACGTGATGCCGGCAGGCGATCACGTGGTGCCGATCGGCAAGGCCCGCATCGCCCGGGACGGCACGGACGTCTCGATCATCACCTACGCCGCCACGGTCTGGAAGGCGCTGGAAGCCGCCGAGCAGCTGGAGCGCGAGGATGGCCTCTCGGTGGAGGTCATCGACCTGCGCACCTTGCTGCCGATGGACGACGAGGCGATCGTGGCCACGGTGAAGAAGACCAACCGCGTGATGATCGTGCACGAGGACACGCGCACGGGGGGCATCGCGGGTGAAATCACCGCGCGGATCAATGAGACCTGCTTCGAGTGGCTCGACGCGCCGGTGCTGCGCGTCACCGCGCACGACGTGCCGCTGCCGTACTCTCCGCCGCTCGAGGATTACGTCCTGCCACAGGTGCGCGACATCGTCACCGTGGCCCGACATCTCGCACGCTACTGACCGTGACCGACGCTCCATCACCCGCCGCCGTGCCGCTCTCCGACGAGGATCGCGCCGGCCGCCGCTACCGGAACATCGGCGTTGGCTGCTTTACCACCTTCATCGGTTTCTTTGGCGGTGCCATGACATCGGTGCTGCTGTCGAAGATCGTCTCGCAGTACCTGAACGAACCGCAGTGCGAAGGCATCCCGACGTGCAATTGGGTCACGTGGGCCGCCCGTGGCGGCGTACTTGGCATGATTATCCTTCCCACGGTCTCCGTGTGGCGCCTGAAGCGAGGCGACGCCGCACGTGACCGTTCCCGCTCTGTCTGACTAGAGGGTGAGCCGGTGGCTCGTATTGATATCGTAATGCCGCAGATGGGTGAATCGATCGCCGAAGGTACCCTGTCGCGCTGGCTGAAGAAGCCGGGTGATGCGGTGAAGCGCGACGAGGCCATCTTCGAAATCTCCACCGACAAGGTGGACGCCGAGATTCCGTCGCCGGCGGCCGGCATCCTGGTCGAGATCATCGTCGCCGAGGGTGTCACGGTGCCGGTACAGGCGATCGTGGCGCGACTCGAGACCGACGCCAGTATGGTTGGTGTCGTCAGCGAGGCACCGTCGGTGGCACCGATCGCAGCGGTCGTCACGGCACCTGAGGCGCCCGCCGTCACAGCATCGCCAGCGCCTGTGTCGCTGCCGCCGGCCGCCACATCGGCCGCGGCGCCGAACAGCCTCGAGGAGCGCCTGCGCACCAAGTCGTCGCCGCTGGTCCGGAAGATCGCCGCCGAGCATGGCGTGGAGATCACCGGCATCAACGGCTCCGGCATCGCCGGACGCGTGACCAAGCGTGACATACTCGCTCATCTCGAGTCGGGTGAAGTGCACGCGGCGCCAGCTGTGCCGACGCTCAGTGCACCCGCAGCACTGCCGGTCACCATGGCGGTGCCCGCGGCGTCGGCACCCGTCGTGCACGACTCGCAGTCGGCGCAGGCGTGGCCGGGTGACGTCGTCGAGCCGTTCTCCAAGATCCGCCGCCTGACCTCCGATCACATGGCGCAGGCGCGTCGCGTGGCGGCGCACGTCACCAGCTTCTTCGAGATCGACCTCACCCGTGTCGCGCGCATCCGCGCCGGCATGCGGAAGGATTTCGAGGCGCAAACTGGCCAGAAGCTCACCTTCCTGCCGTTCATCGTGCAGGCCGTGATCGCGCAACTCAAGCGCCATCCGATGATGAACGCGGCGGTGAACGGGCAGGAGCTGATCCTCCGCAAGCAGTACAACATCGGCATCGCGGTGGCGCTCGACCCGACCGGCTTGATCGTGCCCGTCGTGCGACACGCCGACGACCTCTCGCTCGGTGGCTTGACGAAGGCGATCAACGATCTCGCGTCACGCGCGCGCTCGAAGGCGCTCAAGCCCGACGAAGTCACGCAGGCCACCTTCACCATTACCAATCCGGGCGTCTTCGGGTCGCTGATGGGCACGCCCATCATCCCGGTCGGCACCACCGCCATCCTCGGACTCGGTGCGATCGAGAAGCGCCCGAAGGTGATCACCGGTGCCGATGGTGAGGACACGATCGCGATCCGCACCTGCGCCTACTTCTCGATCTCGTTCGACCACAAGGTGGTTGACGGTGCTGACGCCGACCGTTTCATGGCCGACCTGAAGCGGTCGCTCGAGACCATGCCGGTCCCCGGCGCCTGACCGTGCCGCGCGCCCTCGTCATGAAGCGCACCATCGTACCGCTCCCCGACCGGGCGCGGTACGTGGAACGCCTGCAGAAGCGAAAGGCGTACTACGCCTCGGCCGGCTGCAACTTCTGGGTGTTCGAGGAAGCCGCACTGAATGGCGCCTTCATCGAGTTCACCGAGGCGCCCGATCGCGGCACCTTGCAGGCCGCTCTGGCCAACGCCACCGACCAGGTGCTCGACGCGAACCGCATCTATCAGGAGATCTCGCTCGCATGATCACCTCACGCACGATCGCACACGAGGGCGTGCGGTGGGCCGTCGCCCCGTCCGGTTTCGTCACGCAGTACGTCGGCGACGAATTCGGCCTGGTGTACACGCGCATTGATGGTGAGGTGGCCGAGGTGCGTTTCTCCCGCTACTCGCCGTCTGGTGTGCGGTCGCGTGAGGCGGCCTTTGCCGCGCTGTCGGATGCCACGCTGCTGCGGCTCTTCCTCACGTCGCAGCCAGGTGCGCGCGCGCCCGAGGGTGGATACCGCTCGTGACCGATGCCGCGGCTCCACCGGGGCCGTACGTCGACCTCCACGCGCACACCACCGCGTCCGATGGTCGCGCCACACCCGAGGAACTGGTTGCGCTGGCCAAGGCGGCCGACCTGCAGGCGATAGCGATCACCGATCACGACACGCTCGATGGACTGGCCGCCGGGCAGGTGGCCGCTGATGCCTGCGGCATCGCCCTGGTGCATGGCATCGAGTTGAGCACCATCGACGGCAATCGCGAAATCCACCTGCTCGGCCTCCACCTCTCGTCCACCGACGTCCTCGCCGAGCGACTGATCTCCGTACAGGCGGCGCGCGTCGATCGCGCCGTGGAGATGGTGGCCAAGCTCAACACGCTCGGCATGCCGGTCACGATGGAGATGGTGATGGTGCAGGCGGCGGATGGCGCAGTGGGTCGGCCGCACGTGGCACGCGCGCTGGTGGCCGGAGGCTGGGTGCGTGACCTGCGCGACGCGTTCGATCGCTGGCTCGGCGACGGCAAGCCGGCCAATGTCGGCAAGCTGCGCCTCGAACTGGCGGAAGGGATCGCGCTGATTCACGAAGCAGGTGGCGTTGCGGTATGGGCGCATCCGCAGGGTGAGGGGAATCGCGAACGCATCGGTCGCTTCGCGGCCCTCGGGCTGGACGGCGTCGAAGTGCGGCACCCGAGCCACAACAGCGAGGACCTCGCGCGGCTGGCCACGCTTTGCGATCACTTCGCGTTGCTCAAGAGTGGTGGCTCCGACTGGCACGGCGCACTCGATGGTTTCCGGCCGCTCGGGTGCATGCACGTGCCGGCGCCGTGGATGGACGCGCAGAGTGAACGCGCTGCCTATTGGCGGGAGCGTAACACCGGCGGCGCGGAGGGCTGACATGAACACACTGAAGGGCCGGGTGGCCCTGGTCACCGGTGGCGTGCGGCGCGTCGGCAAGGCGATCGCGCTGGCACTGGCGGGCCGCGGTGCGGACGTGGTGGTCCACTACAACGCCGGCGTGGCCGAGGCGGATGACACGGTGGCGGCGCTGCGCGCCCTGGGCGTGCGCGTCGCGGCGCTGCAGGCAGACCTCACCGATGTCGAGGCGGCGCAGCAATTGCCGCAACGCGCCCACGAGACCTTCGGCGCCCTCGACATCGTGATCAATTCAGCGGCGATGATGCTGCGCACGCCGATCGGGGAGGTGTCACCGGCGGAGTGGGAGGCGATGTTCGCCCTCAACCTGCGCGCACCCTTCTTCATCGCGCAGGCGTCCGCGCCCTTCCTGCGTGAACGCGACGGTGTGATCGTGAACATCGCCGACCTCGCCGCCTACGAGACGTGGCCCGCCTATGTGCCACACGGGATCACCAAGGCTGGCGTGGTGCAGATGACGCGTGGCCTCGCGCGCGCACTGGCGCCGCAGGTCCGTGTGAACGCTGTGGCACCCGGCGCCGTGCTGCTGCCCGATGAATGGCAGGCGGAATCGGCCGAGCGCCTGACGGCCACCACACCACTGGCGCGACTCGGCAGCGCCGACGATGTCGCCCAGGCCGTGGTCTACCTCTGCGAGGCGTCATACGTCACCGGCGAGGTCATCATCGTCGACGGCGGGCGCCACATCCGCACGTGACGTACGGCACGATCGTCGTCTGTGGCGGCGGGTGTTATGGCGGCTACTACGTGCGCCAACTGGCGCGTGCGCGTGCCGCCGGCGTGATGACCTTCGAGCGTATCCTCGTCGTCGATCGTGACCCGGAATGCACCGTGGCGCAGTTGGTGGACGGCATCGCGCGCGTCGATGCGTCAGCGGTCGCGCAGCATGGCTGGCGTCGGCAGGCTCCGGCCGGCGATCGCGAAGCTGGTGGATCGCCGGAGTCCGCCTATCGCCAGCTGCCGATCACGATGGTGCTCTCGGACTGGGCGTCGTTCTTCGATCGTTGGCTGGCCGATGCGATCGCGTCGCCAGACAGTGTCGCGCGCGACGCCGTGGTGCCGTCGCCACTGATGCCGCACCTGCTGGCCGACTGGGTTGCGTCGCGGGTACGCACGCACCGGCACGACGCCACCGTCGCCCGTGTGCCGCTTTCCGCCGCGCCCGACACGCCCTGGCAGCGCGCGGCACCCGACCTCGCGCACTACGCGTCGTTCGCCACCTGGATGTGCCCGATCAATTGCATCGAACCGCCGCGCTGTCCCGAAACCCGCGGCCCTCGCGATTGGACGATGCCCGCGGCCGTCCGCCTCGCGGCCAATGTCGCTGCCGACCGGGGCGCACCCTACGACGTGGTGGCGCTCTTTCACACCACGCACCGGCACTATGGGGTCGGCATGTTCGACGTCAGCGATGCCGTGCACGTGGACGCGGCCATCCACGCGGCCGACGCGGCGTCGTCGCTGCGGATCCTGGTCGCCTCGGTGTCACACTGCCACGGCGCGATGGCGGAGTTGCTGGTCGGCCCGCCGGTTCCGGCAGCGTAGCGGCCGCGACGCGTCCCGGACCCGCCGCCCGGTCGATGCCGTTTAGATTGCCACACTGCCGACCGACCCGCTCCCGAGCGCGTCGTGCCTTCACGGCCCACTTACCAGAGCACACGCGTCATGACCGTTCCTCCTGTCGAAAGCATCGCGATCATCGGTTCCGGTCCCGCGGCCTGGACGGCGGCGATCTATGCCGCGCGCGCCAACCTGAATCCGATCCTGTTCGAGGGGGAGCCGGTCGGCACCGAGTTGCCCGGTGGGCAACTGATGCTGACCACCGAGATCGAGAATTTCCCCGGCTTCCCGGAGCCGGTGACGGGTCCCGACCTGATGGCGAAGATGAAGCAACAGGCCGAGCACTACGGCACACGCGTCGTGTCGGAGCTGATCACGTCGGTGGATCTCTCGCAGCGTCCCTTCACACTGACGCCGAGCTACAGCGCACCGGTCAAGGCACACACCGTGATCGTCGCCACCGGCGCGGCGGCGAAGTGGATCGGGCTCGAGAACGAAATCCGTCTGGCGAAGATCGGGGGCGGCGTATCGGCCTGCGCCGTGTGTGATGGCGCGCTGCCGCATTACCGCAACAAGCGTCTGGCGGTGGTCGGCGGTGGCGACACGGCGATGGAGGAGACGCTGTACCTGACCAAGTTCGCCAGCGAAGTGGTGGTCATCCACCGCAAGGACAAGTTCCGCGCCTCGAAGGTGATGGCGGATCGCGTGCTGAATCATCCGAAGGTGCGCGTCGAGTGGAACAGCGTGGTGTCCGATGTGCTCGGCGACAGCGAGATCACCGGCGTGCAGTTGCAGGACACGGTGTCTGGTGCCACGCGCAGGCTGGACGTCGGCGGCCTGTTCATCGCCATCGGCCATGCGCCCAACACCGGCTTCCTTGGCGGACAGCTCGAGCTCACGCCGTTCAACTACATCAAGGTCACGTCGTGGCGCACCTGCACCAACGTGCCGGGCGTCTTCGCGGCCGGCGATGCGATCGACGACTATTACCGCCAGGCCATCACGTCGGCCGGTACCGGCTGCATGGCGGCGCTGGAAGCGGAACGCTGGCTCGCGCATCACGGCATCGGGGAGTCACCGATGCTGAACAACGCCGTGGCTCCGGTGATGATCGACCCGATCGCCGCCGACATCCACTCGGCCGTCTGAATGTCGTTGCGCATCGAGGCCGTCCCAGTCGGCGCGTTCCAGGCCAATGCCTACCTGCTGATCGATGATGCGACCAAGCGCGCGGCGATCGTCGATCCGGGTGCCGAGGGCGACGCGCTCGGCGCGCGCCTCCAGCAGCAGGGCGTGACGCTGGAGTCGATCTGGATTACGCATGGCCACCTCGATCACGTCGGTGGCATCACCGGTGTGCGACGCGTGTTCCCCGACGCGCCGGTCTGGTTGCACACCGCAGACCGGCCCCTCTACGACAACGTCGCGGTGCAGGCGCGCGGCTACGGCATCCCGATGGAATCGCCGCCCGATCCCGATCACGCGTGGGTGGAGGACGACCTGGTCTCCCTCGGCGAGCACACCTTCCGCATCGTGCACCTGCCGGGCCATGCCCCGGGCCATGTCGCGCTGGTCGGCGAGAGTGATGTCTTCATCGGTGATGTCGTTTTCGCCGGGTCGATCGGTCGCACCGACCTGCCGCTCTGTGATCCCGCCGCGATGCAGCGTTCGTTGACGCGCATCGCCGCCTGGCCATCGCATCTGGTGCTGCACCCTGGCCACGGGCCGTCCACCACCGTCGGCGTCGAAGTGCTGACCAATCCGTTTCTCGCCGGCCTCGCGCGACCGCGCGGTGCGAGCCTCGGATGAGCTCCGGCGTCGCAGCGGTGATGGCGGCGAAGCGCCGCAACGAACGCGATGCCGCTGATCCCGTCGGCGCGGTCCGACGGAACCAGATGCGGGCGCTGGTGTCGCTGCTGGTCACGGCCATCTGGTGCGGTGCAGCGCTGATCGTGGTCACCGCGGTGGCACCGGCCGCGTTCCGCGTGCTGCCCACCCGCACGCTCGCGGGTGCGCTGGTGGGCCAGGTGCTGCCGGTGTTGTTCCTCAGCGGGTTGTTCGTCGGCGTGCTGGGGCTCGTGCTCACACCGCGTCGCGCACCGCGCGCGCTGCTGCGACGGATGGGCGCCGCCGGCATCATCGCCGGTTGTGCCGTGGCGCAGCTGGTGATCGCACCGAAGATCGCCGCGTTGCGCGAGCGTATCGGTCCCGATCTCGAGGCGCTGGCTGCCTCCGATCCACTGCGCGTCGCGTTCGGCCAGTTGCATGGGCTGAGCGTGCTCTCGCTGGGCGTGGCGATGCTGTTCGCTGCGCTGACGCTGGTGGCCACGGTGCTCGCCGTGCGCGCCGCGCCGCATCACGACTGACGTCCTGACGATTCTCCTTCACTGACTTTCCGATCATGACTGCGACACGCACTGAAAAGGATCCCCTCGGCGAACTGCCGGTGCCGGCAGCGGCGCTCTACGGCGTGCAGACCGTGCGCGCGATGCAGAACTTCCCGATCTCCGGCCTGCTGCCGCTCGAGCCGTTCGTGATCGCGCAGGTCTGGATCAAGAAGGCCGCCGCGATGACCCATCGTGAGACCGGCCGTCTCGACGCGCAGCGCGCCGATGCCATCATTTCTGCCGCGGACGAAGTGCTGGCGGGACAGCACCGCGACATGTTCGTGGTGGACCCGTACCAGGCCGGCGCCGGCACGTCGCACAACATGAACGTGAACGAGGTGCTGGCCAATCGCGCCAACGAGATCCTCGGTGCGCCGCGCGGCAGCTATGCGCCGGTGCATCCGAACGACCACGTCAACATGGCGCAGAGCACCAACGACACCATTCCAACCAACATCCGGCTGGCGGCGTTGCGCCAGTTGCCAGGGCTGCTGGCGGCGGTCGCCGACCTGCGTGACGCGCTGGCAGGGAAGGGTGCCGAGTTCGATCACATCGTGAAGGCCGGCCGCACGCACCTGCAGGACGCGATGCCGATCCGACTCGGGCAGGAGTTCACCGCCTACGCCGGCACGCTCGAGCGCTGTCGCAAGCGGATCACCGAGGCGGCCGATTACCTCAACGATCTCGGCATCGGTGGCAGCGCGGTGGGTACCGGCGTGACGGTGGAGCCGCAGTACCCGCAGTTGATGAACACGAACCTGAAGGCCATCAGCGGCATCGACACACTGCGCGTCGGCGCCGATCGCATTCAGCTGATGCAGAGCATGGGCGATGCGGCGGCCTTCAGCGCCTCGCTGCGTGGTTTGGCGCTCGACCTGTCCAAGATCGTCAGCGACCTGCGCCTGATGGTCAGTGGTCCGCGCACGGGACTCGACGAGATCGTCCTGCCTGCGGTGCAGCCGGGATCGTCGATCATGCCGGGCAAGATCAATCCATCGATCCCGGAGATGGTGAACCAGGTCTGCTTCCAGGTCGTCGGCTGCGACACCACGGTCGCCATCAGCGCCGAGCACGGGCAGCTCGAACTGAACGTCATGATGCCGGTCATCGCGCACAACATCCTGCTCTCGATGCTGATCCTGACCAACGCGATCCGCACGCTGAGCGAGAAGTGCGTGAAGGGCATCACCGCCAACGAAGCCATGTGCCAGTACTGGGTGGAGCGCTCGGCGGCCCTCGCCACCGCGCTCATGCCGCAGATCGGCTATGCCAAGGCGGCCGAGATCAGCAAGCGATCGGTGAAGGAGGGTGTCCTGATCCGCGAGCTGGTGACGCGCGACGAGATCATTCCCGCCGACGAGATCGCGGGGGTGCTCGACCTGCGGAAGATGACCGAGATCGGCGTGCCGCAGGGCAAGCACGCTGCGGTGGCCGGTGGCTGACGGGCGCTGGGGCGGGCGGCGAGGAGCCGTCCGCCCCTTGTTTGGGGCCCGGACTCCGGCGATCCTCCGCAGGTGAGGATCACCACCTGGGCCGAATACGGTCTCATCAGCGCATTGCACCTGGCGCGTCGCGCCGGCGAAGGCCCCGTCACCGGGCGCGCCATCGCGGCGGGCGAATCGCTGCCGGTGGACTACGTCGAGCAGATCCTGCTGCGCCTGCGACGGGCCGGCATCGTGGACAGCACGCGCGGCGCGCGCGGCGGCTACGTCCTGGCCCGGCCGGCGACCGACATCACCGTGAAGGATGTCGTGGCGGCCTCCGAGCTGCAGACCTTCGACATGCACTGCACCAGCAACCCCCTGAACGAACATCGGTGCGCCGACTCGACGTCGTGCAGCATCCGTCCCGTCTGGGCACTGCTGCAGTCGAAGATCGATGAAGTGCTGGACGGCATCCGCCTCGCCGACCTGCTGGCCAACGAGCAGACGGTGCGCGTGCGCGTGAAACTGGACGCACCGCCCGAACTGGCGCGGCGCATCCTACCCGTCGTCTCTGCCGGGTGACGGCGATGTCGAAGTGGACCAGCCAACAGCGCGAGCGCGAATGGGAACGGCGGGCGTCCACGTATGTCTCGACCCTGATGACCGAGCCCGGGTCGGATGCCGTGGATCGGCTCGCGGCGCTGTGTGATGGTGACGCCGACCACGCCCGCTGGGAGTTGCGCTACCTGCGCCGTGCGATCGGACTGCTGATTGCCGGACGCGACGCCCTCGACGACCGGACCGCATCGCTGGTGGGCCAGGCGCTGGCGAAAGCGGTCGAGCACGATCCCTCGGCGGCTCCCGCCATGCGCGCGGTCTCGGCGGCCCAGTTCAACGCCCGTCTGCGCATCTATCGCGACCTGATGGGCCAGCGCGGCGCGTCACGCACGCCGGTGGGGCGCATCGGCGAGGCGCTGACCGGCTTTGCGGGCGGTCGCGCCGGCGCGGATCAGGGCGTCTGGTCGGCCGGGTGGGTCGCCGCGGAACTCGATCGCTGCAACGAGGCACTTCGCCAGGAATTCGGCACCGTGGAACTGCCCGACGACGTGGCACCGAGCGCGATGCCCGCTCCGCGCCGCTGACGGCAACGAAAAACGGCGCCGGACAATGTCCGACGCCGTTTTTCGTCTGTAGTGCCGAAGGGGGGACTCGAACCCCCACGAGCTTGCGCCCACTGGCTCCTGAAGCCAGCGCGTCTACCAGTTCCACCACTTCGGCAGAGCGGGGAGAATACCGATCGCGAGCGATGCTGTCAACGTGTGCAACAAGTTTGCACGATCCGGGTTACCGCATGGGTACGCCCGTGGTCGGGAGTGTACTGGCAACCCGTCAGCACCCGACACTGTCTCAGGTGCGGCGGTGCACGTTGGTTGTAGCGCCCGTCTGGTCGTCGTAGCTTGCGAGGTTGGGGTACCGGACGCCGGTGCGCCTGCCCGTTCTCACTCCACTCGACATGTCCCGTCCTACTGCTGACGACGCACCGACGATCGCCTCCATCGCGAAGAATCGTCGCGCCCGTCACGAGTACCAGATCCTGGACACGTGGGAGGCGGGGATCATGCTCACCGGGTCCGAGGTCAAGGCGTTGCGCGAGGGTCGCGCGAACGTCAGCGACGCCTTCGGGGTGATCAACGGCACCGAGATCTTCCTGCTCAACCTGCACATCTCGCAGTACGAGCAGGCGGGCTACAGCGCGCACGAGCCCACGCGCACGCGCAAGCTGCTGCTGCACGCCAAGGAGATCGAGAAGCTGATCGGCGCCGTGACGCGGCAGGGCCTCACCATCGTGCCGCTCGAGCTCTACTTCAAGAACGGGCGGGCCAAGGTCGCCATCGCGCTCGCGCGCGGCAAGAAGCTGCACGACAAGCGCGAGGACCTGAAGAAGAAGGACGACGTGCGCGCGATGGCGCGGGCGATGAAGAAATGAGCCGCGTTTCGTCGAGCGCAGGCAGCCCGACGCTGCGGCTGATCGCGGGACTGGTGATGATCCTGGCCGGCACACCACCGGCCGGCGCGCAGGCCGATGGCTTGCACATCCGCACCGGCAACAGCGAATCCATCATTCCGTGGGTCACCAGTAACGGCGCGCGCTTCCTGCCGCTGACGTCGATCGCCAAGGCCCTCGGTGGCACCGTGCAGGCGTCCTCGCGCGGCGTGGTGCTCGACGCCTGCGGCGTGGCCGCGCGATTCGTGGTCGGCCAGCGCACGGTGGAAATCACCGGTGCCGGCGTCGAAAGCCTGAGCGTGGCGGTGACGCAGGGTGGCATCAGCGGCACGCTGGTTCCGGTGGAGTTCATCACCGACATGCTGCCGCGGTACGGCACCGGAGTGGTGTGGGACGCCGACGAGAAGGAATTGCGTCGCTTCTCGACCTACGCCCGTCGCACCACGGCCCCCGCGCCCGCCACCACGCCGCCGTGGACACCGCCGCCGGTTGACGCATCGGACGCGCAATCCGGTGGTGCGTCGGGCAGCGACGGCGGCCTGCGTCCCGACGCCGACGCGCGCCCGGTGAGCATCGGTGGTGGGGCGCGCGGGGCGGGCGCGGGGGCGCCACCCGTGCGTCCGCAGGCCTCCACCACTACGCCGCCGGCGTCACGTCGCCGCCCACGGAGCGTGGTGATCGACGCCGGGCATGGTGGGCCGGACAACGGCATGAGTGGCGTAGCCAGCAGCGGTGAGCGCGTCTACGAGAAGCAGATCACGCTCGCCATCTCGCTGAAACTGGCCGAGGCGTTGCGTGCGCAGGGCGTGACCGTGCACCTCACGCGCTCGCGCGACACGCTCATCGCGCTCAGCGACCGTGGTCGCATCGCCAACAACAAGCGCGCCGACCTGTTCCTCTCCATTCACGTCAATGCGGCCAACCCGCGCTGGCGCGACGCCACTTCGGCGCGCGGCTTCGAGACCTACTTCCTCGCCGAGGCCAAGACGGAAGAGGAGAGCCGCGTGGAGCGGATGGAGAACGAGGCGGTCAAGTTCGAGACCGGCGCCAACGCCCCGCGTGGCGATCCGCTCAGCTTCATCATCAACGACATGGCCCAGAACGAACACCTGCGTGAATCGAGTGACCTTGCCGGGGAGGTGCAGCGACGCCTGCGCACCACGCACCCCGGCACCGACCGCGGCGTGAAGCAGGCCAACTTCTCCGTGCTGCGCGGCTCGTTCATGCCGGCGGTGCTGATCGAGGTCGGTTTCGGCACCAATCGCGCCGAAGCCTCCTACCTCACCACCGCAGCGCGGCAGTCGGAACTGGCCGGTGCGATCAGCGAGGCCACGATGGAGTACCTCGCCCGCTACGAGCGACGCATCGGTGGTGGCACGCCGTGACGGCGCTGGCCGTGAAGTTCGCCGGCATCGACTTCCAGAATCCGATCGTGCTCGCCTCCGGTACCGCCGCCTACGGCCGCGAGTTGCATGACATCGTCGATCTCGAGCGCCTTGGCGGGTTGGTGACGAAGGCCGTCTCGCTGGCGCCGCGACCGGGTGCGCGAGCGCCACGTGTGTCGGACTTTCCCGGTGGCATGATCAACGCCATCGGGCTCGCGAATCCAGGTGTGGACGTGGTGCGCGAGACCGAGCTGCCGTGGCTCGCCACACACCTGCGTGCGGCCAGGGTGCTGGTGAATGTCGTGGGGAACGCGGTCGAGGATTTCGCCGACGTGATCACGCAACTCGACGAGCCAGCCGGTGTGGCGGGGTACGAGCTGAACGTCAGCTGTCCGAACGTGAAGGCGGGCGGGATGGAATTCGGGGCCGATCGCGACGTGCTCCGCGCATTGATCGAGCGTGCGCGCGCCGCCACGGGTCAGCCGCTGGTGATCAAGCTCTCGCCGACGCTCGCTGACCTGGCGGGCACGGCACAGGTATGCGCTGACGCCGGCGCCGATGCGATCACGCTCACCAACACGCTCCCCGGCCTCGTGATCGACGTCGAGACGCGCCGACCGCGCATCGGCTTCGGTAGCGGCGGGGTGAGCGGTCCGCCGCTGCTCCCGGTGGGGGTGCTGGCGACCTGGCGCGTGTCGCGGGCAGTGTCGCTGCCCATCATCGGGCTCGGTGGTGTGTCGCGCGGCGAGCACGCGCTGCAGTACCTCATGGCCGGGGCGACGCTGGTCGGCGTCGGGACCGCCGGCATGGTTGACCCTCGGGCGCCGGAGCGCATCGTGGACGAACTCGCGCGCTGGTGCCAGCGCCACGGCGTCACGTCGCTGGACAGTGTGCGCGGCACCCTCGAGTGGCCGTCGTGAGGCCCGCCCTGCTGCTGGCGCTGGACGTGCCCAGTGCCAGCGAGGCGCTGGCGATGGTCGACCGGTTCGAGGGGCGCTGTGCCTTCTACAAGGTGGGGCTGGAGCTCTTCACGGCCGCTGGCCCCGCGCTGCTGGCGACGCTGCGGGCGCGGCAGGTGGAGGTGTTCCTCGACCTCAAGCTGCACGACATCCCGAACACGGTGCGGCAGGCGGCGCGTCGCGCGGCGGCCCATGACGTCCGGTTGCTCACCGTGCACGCCTCCGGCGGCGAGGCGATGCTGGCGGCGGCGGTGGATGGGGCCGGGGAAGGCTGCGGCATCCTGGGGGTGACGGTGCTGACCAGTCTGGCACCGGCGGAGCTCGCGGAGGCGTGGGGCCGCGGCCCCTGGATCGACGTCAGGGCGGAGGTGTTGCGGCTGGCCGAGTTGGCCGATGCGGCGGGGGCCCACGGGGTGGTGTGCAGCGGAGCCGAGCTGTCGGCGGTGGTGCAGAAGTTCGAGGGGCGGCTGGCGCCACTTGTGCCGGGGGTTCGTCCCGCCGGCGCGGCCGCCAACGACCAGGTCCGGATCGTGACCCCCGAGAGCGCTGCGGCGCAGGGCGCGCGCTACCTCATCCTTGGCCGCGCCGTGACCGAGGCCGCGGACCCGCTGGCGGCGTGGGACGCGATCGCGGCGTCGGTGGCCGCGATCGGCTGACGGACGTGCACAAAACTGTACACGTCAGTCGTTTTGCGGTGTCAAGAGGTTCTGCGAAAAAAGTCGCTGGCGGCCCTTGTATGCCGGTAATGGCACGGCTAGCTTGGGTGTCTTGTCCCAAAGTCGTGTCCCCGACAGGAGTTTCCTGTGAAAGTCCGTTCCAGCGTGAAGCCGATCTGCGAGCACTGCAAGGTGGTCAAGCGTGACGGCGTGCTCCGCATCATCTGCGGGCGCAATCCCAAGCACAAGCAGCGGCAGGGTTAAGGATTAATGGCGCGTATTGCAGGCGTGGATCTTCCGCGCGAGAAGAAGGTGGAGATCGGGCTGACGTATATCTTCGGCATCGGTCGCAAGACGGCACGCGAGATCCTCTCCAAGACCGGTGTTGACGCCGCGTTGCGGGTGAAGGATCTGGTCGAGGCCGACGTCAACAAGCTCCGCCAGATCATCGAGCGGGACTATCGCGTGGAAGGTGCGCTGCGCACCGAAGTCGCGATGAACATCAAGCGCCTCATGGACATCGGGTCCTATCGGGGCACACGCCACCGTCGC
>JANMON010000326.1:0-16342 GCA_031369265.1 Gemmatimonadaceae bacterium
GACCCTGCGCGTCTCAGTGCCGGCTTCAACACCGTCGATCGCACCGACGCGCACTCGATGCGGCTCACCAACGTGCGATTCTCAGCACCGGCGATGTTCTGGGATCGCCGCGCGACCTCGCTCGAACTCCAGACCACGCAACCGATCCGGAACGCGGTGGAGATGGGGTTCGACGCCGCCCATGGCGGCATCGATGCACTGATCACGAAGATGAACGGACTGCGCTACTATCCGGAGTTGTTCCGGTTCGTGTACGGCGACACGGTGATCACGGAGTCGCGCATCCAGCGTGCGATCGCGCAGTACGTGCGCAGCGCAGTGAGCACCGACAGCCGTTTCGATCGTGCCTTTGCGGCGGCCTGGAATCCGGCGCTCCCCGATCGCGGTGTGAACGCCCCGTTCCCATCGTTCACACCGGAAGAGAATCGCGGCAAGGTGCTCTTCCTCACATCGCCGCAGCAGGGTGGTGGTGGCTGTGCGGCCTGTCACACCGTACCCACGTTCGCGTTGGCCGCGAACTCACGCAGCAACGGGCTCGATGCGAATGAGACGCGCGTGTTCAAGTCGCCGTCGCTGAAGGGCGTGGCGGCCACCGGTCCGTACATGCACGATGGGCGCCTGGCGACGCTAATCGACGTGGTGGAGCACTACGTGAGCGGTGTGCAACTCGGACCGGCACTCGACAACAAGCTCCGCCTGCCGAACGGCACGCCACTGCGCCTCGCGCTGTCACCCACGGACAAGGCGGCGCTGGTGGCCTTCATGCGCACGCTCACCGACGAGACGTTGGCCTCCGATTCCCGCTTCGCGACGCCCTTCCGGCCCTGAGCCAGCACCACGGGCTGGCCGGATGAGGCTGGCGGCGGTAGATCGCAGGAGTGGTGTGATGCAATCTCGCGCACCACCTCCTCGAATCCCGGGTCGTAATCGTGGCAGTTGCCGGATGGGTGGTCGCGCTGCTGGCACTGGCGGGGTTCGTGATCGAACGGCTGAAGCGCGAAAGGCTGCGCGCTGGCATCAAGATGACCGGTGCCTTCCTGCCGCTGCCGACGGCAACGCTGGACGCGATCGATCCGGTGTTCACGCCCAATCGGTTCGGGCCCACGCTGGCCACCGAAGTCTCCTTCATCGGACACGGTCCGATCGTGGTGCCTGGCGGCACGACCGATGGCGAAGCGTGGATCCTGGCGGTGCTGGCGAAGCATGCGCGCTGCCTGTTCGAGTTCGGCACCTGCACCGGTCGCACCTCCTACCTCTGGGCGCGCAACGCGCCACCCGATGCCCGGGTGGTGACACTGACCCTGGCGCCGACCCAGCGCGATGCGTACGTCGCCGAGCGCGGCGATGACCGTCGCGACATGCGGTTCGCGCTCGACGAATCGAACTTCACCGAATTCGTGTACACCGGCACCCCGGCAGCCGCGCGCATCGACCAGCTGTTCGGCGACAGCAAGGCCTTCGACGAGACGCCCTACGTCGGCTGGGCCGACCTGGTGTTCGTGGACGGTGCGCATGCGGAGTCGTACGTCCTGTCCGACTCGGCCAAGGCGCTGCGGATCGTGAAGCCGGGTGGGCTGATCCTTTGGCACGACTACGCTGGCCCGCAGCACGCACCGGGGGTGTTTCACGGGTTGAACGCCCTCGCGAAAACGCTCCCGATCTGTCACATCAAGGGCACCACTTTCGCCGCCTACCGCCGTCCGCTGACGAGCTGACGCCGGCAGACGTGCACGTCGTCCGACCGAGCGCATTGCACTTCGGCGGTCAGCGCCCGACGTTATCGCGCATGACGACACTCGCTCCCGTCGTGCGCCGCGCGGTGTCCTGCGCCTGCGCCACCGCCCTGCTCACGTTGGTGCCCATCGCGGGGCACGCTCAGGCGACCGCGAAGCCCCCTGCCGGCTGGACCATCCGCCCCGACGCGGGTGGTGATCACGGTGCGGTGAAGGCGGCCGAGATGAAGCCCGGCTTCCATGTGACCACCGGGCCGGCCGCGATCCTCTTCGACAGCACCATGCGCGCGCGCGGCGATTGGCGCCTCGAAAGCACGATCCATCTGTTCGACCCTGGCGCGCGGGCCGAGGGGTTCGGGGTGTTCTTCGGCGGTCGTGACCTGAACGGGGGTTCGCCGCAGTACGCGTATGCGCTCGTCCGACGCGACGGCAAGGCACTGCTCAAGGTGCGCGAGGGTGCCACCACGCGAACCGTCCGTGACTGGTCCGCGAGCGCTGCGATCCCGGTCTGGAAGCCGGGCGTGCCGGGCACCAGCATCAAGTACCAGCTCGTCGTCGAGGCCAAGGGTGACCGCGTGGCGCTCTGGATCGGCGGCACGCAGGTGCTCGATGCGCCGCGGTCCGAGCTGCCCACGGACGGGATCGTCGGGCTGCGGGTCAACCACTCACTCAACCTGCACATCGAAAAGGTGGCCGTCGCGCCGCTGCCGACACGATAGCTTTCGCCGTTCATCGCGCCCGAGCCGGTCATGGGCCTCACCACTGTCTCGCCTTCACATCCGACCGACTCTTGCCCGCTCCGAATCACGGCATGTTTTCGCATCCCCGCCAGGATCTGGTCGCCGGGATCGTGGTCTTTCTGGTGGCGGTGCCGCTCTGCCTCGGCATTGCCGTGGCCTGTGGTGTGCCGCCGATTTCGGGACTGATTGCGGGGATCGCGGGCGGGTTGGTGACGCCCTGGCTCAGTCGCTCGGCGTTGTCGGTGACGGGACCTGCGGCAGGGTTGACGTCGATCGTGCTGCTGGAAGTGGAGTCGCTGGGTGGACTCAACTTCTTCCTCACGGCGGTGATCGCGGCCGGTGTGCTGCAGGTGGCCTTCGGCGCGCTGCGTACGGGACGCTTCGCATCGCTGGTTCCATCGGCGGTGATCAAGGGCATGCTCTCGGCGATCGGCATCACGATCATCCTCAAGCAGGTGCCGGTGGCATTCGGCAGCACCGGTGGGCTGGGTGACATCGCCGCGCAGTTCACCACCGGCGCCATCGTGATCGCGGTGGTGTCGCTGCTGATCCTCTTCGGCTGGCCCAAGACGCCCTTCGCGAAAGTGAGCTGGTTGTCGGCGGCGCTGGTGGTGGTGCTGGTCGCCACCGGGCTCGGGTTCCTCTTCGCCGGCATACCAGCACTGGCGCTGAATTCGACGCACTTCGTCCAGATCCCGCTCGGCACCCCCGGTGAACTGTTCGCAGCGTTGCCGCGCCCGGAACTGGCCGCCTTCGCCTCGCCGGCCACCTGGGTCTCGGCGATGACCATCGCGGTGGTGGCCAGCATCGAGACGCTGCTCTCGCTGCAGGCCATCGACCGGCTCGACCCGCTCAAGCGTCGCAGTGTGCCGGATCGTGAGCTGATGGCACAGGGTGCGGCCAACATGGCCTCCGGCTTCTTCGGCGGTTTGCCGGTGACGGCGGTGATCGTGCGCGGCGGTGCCAACGTGGCGGCGGGCGCACGGGAGCGGATGTCGGCGCTGGTGCACGGGCTGTTGCTGGTGGGCGCGGTGCTGTTCGCCGGCACGGCACTCAATCGCATTCCGCTGGCGGCGCTGGCGGCGGTGCTGATCCACGTCGGGCTCAAGCTCTGCGCACCGCCGCTGTTCCGGTCGCAGTACAAGCTGGGGATGAACCAGTTCCTGCCGTTCATCCTGACGATCGTCGCGATTCTCGCCACCGACCTGCTGAAGGGCGTGATTGCCGGGATCGTGATCGGCATCTTCTTCGTGCTGCGGCAGAACTCCAACGGCGCGATCATCGATGCCCATGAACCGGATGGCACGCGCCTGCTGCGTTTCCGTCGCGACGGCACCTTCATCTCGAAGCCGGCGCTGGTCGGGCTGCTCGACAGCGTGAAGGACGGCGACCGGGTGGTGATCGATGGCAGCGGCGAGTTCGTGGATCACGACGTGAAGGAAGTGCTGGCCGAGTTCGTGGCCGGCGCCAACGATCGCGACGTCAAGGTGCAGTTGCGCGGCATCGACCTCACGGGTGCCACACCTGGCGGCGGGCATTAGCGTCGTGACAGCACCGCTGCGCTGAACGTCGTTACGCGATGCCGGCTGGGACGCAGACCGCCAGCGCCCCCGGCAGGATGCGGTATTCGAGTGGCAGGTCCATCAACGCGACTTCGCCGTCGGTGGCCACTTCGAGCCGCGTCACGTGCGGATCGTCAGGCACGTCGATGGTGGCGGACAGCGTACGCACCATCGCCAGTTCACCGGAGGCCTGCGCGGTACGCGCCAGGATGCGCCAGACGAGGCGCAGGAGTTGCCAGCGCCCGTGGACTTTCACCACGTAGAGCGCCAGCGTGCCCTGCTGCACCGACTCGCGCGTGGCGGCCTCGAAGCCCGCCATGCGGTATTCGTTGTTGCCGATGAACACCAGCGGCGTGGTACGCGTCACCTGTCGTTCGTCGGCGGTCAGTTGCACGCGGAGTGGCCGGCCCTTGCGTGTCACCCTGAGCGTCGCCCAGGCGGCCACGGCCCACTTCTCGATGCCGCGCGCCTTGTAGCGTTCGCGCAACCGCACGATGCGCGGGTAGAGGCCCACGCTCGAGTTGTTGAGGAACGTCCGCCCGTTCACCTGCGCGGCATCCACGCGGCTGGTATGCCCGGCGATGATCACCGCCAGCGCTTCGGCGGTGTCGAGTGGGATGCCGAGGTCGCGGGCGAAGTGATTGAGTGTGCCGAGTGGCAGGACACCCAGGTGCACGTCCCGCCCGATGATCGCATTGGCGACGGCGTTGACGGTGCCGTCACCGCCGGCAGCCACCACCAGCGTGACACCGTCGGCGCGGTGCCGGTCCACGGCATCAGGCAGATCGAGCCCCGGCTCCAGTGTCACGAACCTGACACCGATGTCCGCGGCGGCAAACTGTGCCTCGATCGCCGCGCGCTCGTCGGTGGCACTCCCCGTGCCCGATCCGCTGTTCAGAACGACCAGCGCAGCACGTGCGGGTGACGATGGCATGGACGGGGCGGCGAGGTGGCGAATTCGGTCGACGTGCAGCAGCGAGGCGGTGGATGCCGTCGCAGTGTACTCGCTGGGACAAACTCGTGAAGCCCCGAGTCGCGGCAGTGATATATCCGACCGGGCGTCGCGAACGAGGGAACATTGGTGCATTCATATGGCGCGGTGCGCATTCCGTCACCAATATGTCTGCCGTGCCCGGCGCCGCCCCGCCGATTGACCTGTGCTCACTTCACTGCGCGACGACGCGCTTCCCTCCATGACACGAACGGTGATGCAGCACAGGCTCGGCGCCACCATCACCGGTCGCGGCCACCGGGTGATCGTGCTGGCGAACGGCCTCGGGACATCGCAGCACACCTGGCGACATTTGGTGAAGGCACTGGAACCCTTTGCGCGCGTGGTGCGGTTCGACAACGTCTGCTCACCGGCGGCACCACCGGGCGGGTATCGTGCCGAGGTCTATGGTTCGCTCTACGCGTACGCCGACGACCTGCTGGCGCTGCTCGACGAACTGGATGTCCGCGATGCGCTGGTGGTGGGACACTCCATCTCGGGCATGATCGCGATGCTGGCGGCTGTCGCGGCACCCGAGCGGATCAGTCGCCTCGCCATGATCTGCTCCACGCCGCGCTACCTCGAGGACGTGGACTTCCGCGCCGGTTTTCCGCGTGAACGGATCGATGCCACGCTGGCCGCAGCGCAGGACGACATTCGCGGCTGGGCGGACGAGTTCAGTCGCCTCGCCGTCGGACCGGACGCCACCGAGGAGCACCGCGCCGAATTCGCGACCCTGCTGAGTGGCATGCGGCCCGACATCGCGTTGCGCACCTTGCAGGCCGTGTTCTTCGGTGACCATCGCGCCATGCTGGCACGCGTCACGCAGCCGGTCTGGGTGCTGCACTCGCATGACGACGTCATGGTCCCGGCGACCGCCGGCGAGTACCTGGTACAGCAGCTGCCGGATGCACGGCTGGTCCCGCTCAACACGCGTGGTCATGTGCCGCACCTGACGGCACCGCACGAGGTGATCCGACCATTGCAGCAGGTGGTGGAATCGTGGTGATGACTGCCTCCCCCATCCGCCACGCATGCTGACGGCCCTCCGCCAACTGGCGTCGGCTGAGTTCATCGCGCTGGTGCACTGGGTCGCGCCCGACGTGATCGAACTCGCCGGGTGCGATCCCGCCATCGCGCCACCGCAAGCCTTCCGTGTGCCCGCCGCCTGGCTGGTCGGTGACGCGCCGGTGCTGCTGGATGAGGAGGTTCCACGGCGGCTCCTGCCGCTGGCCATCGTGCATGCGCTGCGCACGGTGCCGGCGGTGAGCTGCGTGGTGCACGGCAAGCGCGGGACGGATGGCATGCCGGTGGCCTCCATGCTCCTGGTGTGGAGCGACGCCTCGCATGTTCCGCCGGTGGTCCGACAGCATCCCGACGTGCTCCATCAGCTGCTGGTCGGCCGCGCGCCGATCGAGCACCGCGAGCTGCCGGCCGCCGTGGCGCGACTGGATGCGATCATGGCCCACGTGCCGCAGGGCGTCGTGTTCATGGATGCGTCGCGTGGCGAAACGATCGTCAATGCAGCCGCCGCCGGCTGGCTCGCCACCTCCGCTGGCGTGGTCAACGCGCTCACGCTGCACGGCGCCATGGATCGCCTCATCAGCCGCCTCCGTAGCGCCGACTTCGTGCGCCAGGAAGTGGCGCGCATCAACGCCGATCCCGACGCCCGCATCGACGACTGGACCTGGGAACTCGAGGACGGCACCGGCAAGACGCTGCGCGTGATGAGCGTGCCGATTGCCGGCGAGTCGGGCCACGGGCGCCTCTGGACCTTCGACGACGTGTCGCACGAACGTGCGTTGCTGCGTGAACTGGCACAGCACCGCGTGATCGAGGAGAAGCTGCGCCAGGTGCAGAAGCTGGAAATCGTGGGCCGCCTCGCGGCCAGCGTGGCGCATGACTTCAACAACCTGCTCACGATCATCGGCGGCAGCGCCGAGATGCTCGAGGACCTGCCGATGGATGCGGATCGGCGCGCCGACCTGCAGAACATCGGACTCGCCACCGACCGTGCACGTCGCCTCACGCGCCAGCTGCTGACCTTCACGCGGCAGCAGGTGGAACAGGGCGAGGCGTTCGTGCTCGACGAGCGCCTGCGCGAGACGTCACCGCTGCTGCGCAAGGTGATCGCGCCGCACCGGACGCTGACCATGGTGCTGCAGGCCGGTCGTGCGCGGGTGTTCGCCGATCCCAACCAGGTCGAGCACGCATTGCTCAACCTCCTCGCCAACGCGCGTGACGCCACCGGCGACGGCGGCACCATCACGCTCCACACTGCCGTCGAACGACTCGCCGGCGAACGGGTGCTCGGCTCTGCGGCGGCGCTCAGCGGCTCGCACGTCGCCATCTCCGTGACCGACACCGGCAGCGGTTTCGACGACGCCACCCGCGAGCAGATCTTCGAGCCGTTCTTCACCACCAAGCCGCCGGGTCAGGGAACGGGGCTTGGCCTCGCCACCACGCTCTCCATCGCCGAGCGCGCGGGTGGCGGCGTGCGCTGCACCAGCACACCGGGCGTGGGCTCCACGTTCACGCTGTTGCTGCCGTGCGCCAACGCCACCGACGTGTCGCCGCCACCGATGCCCGTGGCCAGCGACGGCGCGCCGTCGCAGCTGCATCGGGTCCTGCTGGTGGATGACGATCCCGGACCGCGCGACACGTTGCGGCGCTTGCTGGTGCACGAAGGTTTCGGCGTGGAAGTGGCCGACAGCGGTGCAGCGGCGCTGCGCCTCCTCGAGACGCAGGGCGCTACCATCAGCGTGCTGGTGACCGATTACGTCATGCCGCAGATGTCGGGTCGCGAGCTGCTGGAGGAGGTGCGCATCCGGCTGCCGCAGCTGCCGGCGATCGTGATTTCCGGCTACGCTCCCGATCGTGGCACCGCCGCCACCCTCTCCCGCCTTCACGCCGGCTTCCTGGCCAAGCCGTTCACCGGCCGCCAACTGGCCGAGGTCATCCGTCAGCAGCTGGCGGCGGCGGCCGCTGGCTGACGCGCGAGCGGGACGGCGCCGGGACTGACTACCATTCGCGTACCAGGCGACATGGACTCATCCCACCCCCGGCACCGACGTGAACGACTCCCCGGACGAGGCACTCGATCGCGACATTCGCCTGCTCGGCCGACTGCTCGGTGACCTGATTGCCGAGCAGGCCGGCCAGCCCGTCTTCAACCTGGTCGAGGCGTTGCGCCGCGAGGCGGTGGATGCGCGGCGTGACGGCCGTATCGCCACCGACCGTATCCACGCGCTGCTGGCTGGCGTGGACACCGACATGGCGATCTACGTCATCCGTGCGTTCAGCTGGTTCTCGCTGCTGGCCAACATCGCCGAGGACGTGCATCATGCGCGCCGCCGACGATTCCATCGCGCCACGCATTCGCCTGCGCGTCCCGGTTCGCTGGTGCATACCGTTCAGGCGCTGCGCGACGCCGGACTGGATGCCGACCGCATCGTGCAGACGCTGTCGCAGGTCGAAGTCAGTCCGGTGCTCACCGCGCACCCCACCGAGGTGCGCCGCAAGACGATCCTCGACACGCAGCGACGCATCGCCGAATTGCTGATCGAGCGCGATCGCCTGCGCATGGACGCCGATGAGCAGGTGGAGTGGGAAGCGGCGCTCAAGCTGCAGGTGCTGACGCTGTGGCAGACTTCCCTGCTCCGCCTCGCCAAGCTGCGCGCGCGCGACGAGATCGCGGAGGCGCTGCGGTATTACGAGCTGACGCTGTTCACGGAGCTGCCCGCGCTGCAGATCGCGGTGCAGGACACGGTGGAAGCCCTGGCGCCCGGGCGTGCACCACGCGTACCGCCGGTGGTGCGCATGGGGTCATGGATCGGTGGCGACCGCGACGGCAATCCGTTCGTGACGGCCGACGTACTGAACATGGCCGTGGACCGGCAGGCCACCACCGCCCTGACGCGTCACCTCGAATCGCTGTTCCAGCTGTCGCTCGAGCTCTCGATGTCGTCGCGGCTGATCACGCCCACGGCGGAGTTGCTGGCGCTGGCCGATGTGTCGGGCGACGACTCGCCGTTCCGCGCCGACGAGCCGTACCGCCGCGCCTTGCGCGGCATGCATGCGCGCCTGGCCGCCACTGCGCAGCTGACGCTTGGCGCGGTGCCAGGCCGCGCACCGCACGCACTGCTGGCGCCGTATGCCGATCCCGCCGAACTATCGCGTGACCTGGCCGTGATCGAGGCCTCATTGCACTCGCACGGCGCGGGACGCCTGGCCGATGCCCGTGTGGAGCCGGTGCGCACGGCCATCGACCTGTTCGGCTTTCATCTCTGCACGCTCGACCTGCGGCAGAACAGCGACGTGCACGTGCAGGTGGTGGACGAGTTGCTCCGCCTGGCGGGTGTGGTGAGCAACTACGCTGCGCTCGACGACGCGGCGCAGGTGGAAGTCCTGCTACGCGAACTCGCCACGCCGCGACCGTTGGTCAGTCGCGAGATCACCTACAGTGCGTTGACGCAGGGCGAGCTGGCGATCGTCGAGAAGGCGGCGATCGCAGTGCGACGGTTCGGGCCGCGCGTGATCCGGCACTACGTGATCTCGAAGTGCACCTCGGTGGCCGACATGCTCGAAGTCGCCATCCTGCTGCGCGAAGCGGGACTGTTCGTGCCGGGCGACGTGCCGCGCCTGGCACTGGACATCGTGCCGCTGTTCGAGACCATCGGCGACCTGGAGTCGGCAGCGAGCACCCTGCGCGCCCTGCTCGCGCTGCCGGAGTATCGGGCCTGGCTGCGCAGCGCGCGCGGCAACCACCAGGAGGTCATGCTCGGCTACTCCGACAGCAACAAGGACGGCGGCTACCTGACCGCCAACTGGGCGATCTATCGCGCGCAGGCGCAGCTGGTGGCGGTGGCGCAGGAGGCCGGCGTGCGCCTCAGCTTCTTCCACGGGCGCGGTGGCACGGTGGGTCGTGGTGGTGGGCCGAGTTACGACGCGGTGCTGGCACAACCGCCCGGCGCCGTGAACGGCTCGCTGCGCCTCACCGAACAGGGTGAAGTGATCGCGGCCCGCTACGCCGATCGCGACCAGGCCCGTCGCAGCCTCGAGGCCCTGGTGTCGGCCACCGCCATCGCGACGGCTGACGGTGTGGCGGCCGTGGCGGAGGATCCGTCGTTCGCGGCTGCCATGGACGACCTGTCGGCGCTGTCGTTCGCGTCGTATCGCAACCTGGTGTACGAGACGCCGGGGTTCGTGCCGCTGTTCCGCGCGATCACGCCGGTGCGTGAGATCAGCACGCTCAACGTGGGCAGCCGTCCCGCGTCGCGCACCGCGTCCGATCGCATCGAGGACCTGCGCGCGATCCCGTGGGTGTTCAGCTGGAGCCAATGCCGAATCCTGTTGCCCGGGTGGTACGGTGCCGGCGCCGCCTTCGATGCCTTCGGCACCGACGACACCAACGTGGCGCTGCTGCAGCGCATGTATCGCGACTGGCCGTTCTTCCGCACGGTGATGTCGAACATGGGGATGGTGCTGGCCAAGAGTGACCTCGACATCGCCGCGCGCTATCTGGAACTGGCGCCGGATCGCGAGGTGGCCGAGGCGGTCTTCGTGCGCATCCGCCACGAGCACGACCGTGCCGTCTGGTGGGTGCAGCAGATCACCGGTGCACCGCTGCTCGGCGACAATCCGTCGCTGGCCCGCAGCATCCGCAACCGCTTCCCGTATCTTGACCCGCTCCACGGCATCCAGGTGATCCTGCTCCGGAAGTTGCGGAGCGGCGACGAGGATGCCCGCCTGGTGCGCATCATCCAGCTGACGCTGAACGGCGTCGCCGCGGGACTTCGCAACAGCGGCTGATGACGCCAGATGTTTGGGCGTCAGCCGCTGTGTGACGGACCTCCAAACACGCATGTCCGTGAGAAGCCTTGCATGTTGCGAATCGGGGGCGTGAATGGTCGTGTGGGCGAACCACCCGCCGTGGCCTGTGGTGCACCGGCGACCCGACACCACTTTCGTCCTCCTTCCGATGCGCGCACGTCACCGTTCCCTGATCGCCATCCTTGCCGTTGCCGTGCCCTCGATGGTTTCGGCGCAGCAGGTCTCCTGCGTCACGACCGGCCCCAGTGTCGTCCAGGGGTACCTGGCCGATGCGTGCCAGAAGGCCACCGACCTGTTCTCGTTCATGATGCCGCAGTTCGGCCAGGCGCTGTCCGGCGGCGGCGCGATTCTCGGCACTGCCAACACGCTCGGCGGGCTGGGCAAGTTCTCGCTCAACGTGCGCGCGACGGCCGTCGATGGACGGGTCCCGAACCTCGATGACATCGTCCTCAGCCCGACCGGTGTGACCGCGTCGGCGATCGGCACCGAGAAGGCGCCGGTGCCGGCACCGGTGGTGGATGTCGGCGTGGGACTGTTCAAGGGCCTGCCGGCCGGCCTGACCCGCGTGCTGTCGCTGGATGCCGTGCTGAACGTGTCGTATCTCCCCGACGTGGACGTCGAGGACTTCTCGGTGGTGGTGCCGGCCAGCCGACTCAAGGTCGGCTATGGCGCCCGCGTCGGGATCACGCGTGATGCGCACATGATCCCGGCCATCTCGGCCAGCTACATCAAGCGCGAGCTGCCGACGGCCGACATCACCGCATCGTTCCAGGGTGGCACCGGCGGGAACGAACAACTGTCGCTGACGGGCTTCACGGTGAGCACCGAAGCCATCCGCGCCTCGATCTCGAAGAAGTTCGGCTTTCTCGAACTCGGTGGTGGTGCGGGTCGCGACACCTACGACACGCGCCTCGACATCGGCGCCGTAGTGAACGAGGCGGGCAGCACAGGCACCGCCGCCTACACCTATTCGCAGAAGACCACGCGCAACGTGGTGTATGGGTCGCTGGCACTGAACTTCCCGGTCGTGAAGCTGGCCGCGGAAGTGGGCCAGGCGTCGGGCGGCACGGTGCTCAACACCGTCAACACCTTCGTCGATGGGGGGCAGAACGATGCCCGCCGATTCGCCAGCGCCGGTATCCGCTTCAGCTTCTGATCGGGCGACGCTGATCGGGCGGCGCAGAGCCGCAGCAAGAGTGGTTCACGGGGCGCAGCGCGATGCTGCGCCCCGTGTCATTTGCGGCGGATGCGGGCGAGGCGAGGCAACAACCCCTCGCAGCCCACACCCAGCAAGCGATTACGCCATCGGATCACCACCTCACGCGAGACCGGGTTGCCGTGGGCCGCAGGATTGCGCGCTTCCTCCACGAACGCGTCGAGCGTGGCCGCGCATTCCGCCACCAGCCACGGTCCGTCGGTGAGCACGGCGCAGAGGTGGCGACTCCGATCCTGCTCTCCCGCCAGCGCGGTGATCAGCGGCTGCAGCGTGAGCGGCAACATATCGGGCAGGCGATGCGACACACCGTGAATCGTGACGTATCGCGTGGGCTCGGGGGCGTCGGACATCGCCATGTGAAGCAGGCGCGTGAGCTGCACCTCCAGCGCCTTGCCGTAGCTGATGACCACTGCAGACAGTTCGGAGGCCTGATCGTTACGCAGCAGGCGCAGTGCCGATTCCGCCATCGTCACGAAGCGGCGCGCAGTACCGTCCAGCGCGCCCCACGACTCGGCACCGAAGTGATCGAGCCGCAGCGTGGCCTCGATGGCACCCACACCGCCCTGCTCGCTGTCGAACACGGCCCAGAGCTGACCATCGGTGAGCTGCTTGCGCTCCGCCAGGCCGAAGAAGCGGCGCGGGTCCGGACGCGCCACCAGCAGCGGCAGGTCCACCATGCCGCCGTACAGGGACAGCGGGCGATCGTTGTAGCGCACGTTCCGCAACTGCTTCAGCTCCGAGGCCACACCTTCCAGGTCATCGCGCACCAGCAGGCGGATGTCGTGGAGCAGGAACCAGCAGTCACACTGCAGCGCCTCGCGCGTGTAGTACGCGGGCACGTGGGCGGTGTCGTCCACGCGCGGATCCGCGGTGCTGATCGCGTTGACGCTCGCGACATACAGCGAGCGGTAGTCGGTGAGGTAGAGATGCACTTCGTCGTCGTGCCCGCAGTCCGTCGGATCCAGCGCCACCACCTCGGCCAGGTGTGGCATGGCCTGCTGTCGCTGCGACGACTTCACCTTGCCCCACCAGACATAGACGTCGTTCTCGTCCACGTCGGTCGTGCGCGCGAGGTCCAGCAGCACGCGCACGTGCGCCTCGAGGGCGTTGGTGGCGTAGGTGGGATTCCAGACGGTGACCAAATGCTGTGCGCGCATGTCGTGAACATGCCTGCACGGCTACGGCTTGGCGATCCCCTGCATGTCTGGCGTGCACGCCGGAGCCGAGGCCGGTGCCGACGAGGTGTGGCCGGCGTCGCCCGGGGCCGGCGTGATGAAGGCGAAGGCGCCGATACCGCGACAGACCTCGATCCGATCCCACACCGCGATCGACTGGTTCGCGTAACCGACGTGAATCTCATCGCCGCGCACGGCCAGTCGCGTCACTTCGGCGGTCGTCACCGGCTCGGTCCAGCGCCCGCTCACCACGTCCAGCACACGAACTTGCGTGCGCGCATCCTCGGCGTCGGCCAGCGGCGCCAGGACCATCAGCCACCCTGGCCCGATCCACTTCGCCTGACGTGCATCGGCCACCGTGAACCTTGCCCGCTCGACGCCAGTCTGCGCGTCGAGGATCACGATTCCGGCGTCGCCGAGCACTGACACTGCCGGGGACTGCGACCAGCCATCCACGTCGATTTCGGACACGCGTTCGAACGTCAGCTGCGCGTCGAGCTTCCGCAGCCACGCCTCCGTCACCGACGGGCGTGCGCCCTGTTCGGCAGACAACCGCGCACTCAACACCGTCGCGCCAACCAGTCCGATCGCACGCGTGCCGACCGACACCAGTTGCAGGAATCGTCCGGTCACCTTGCCCAGGCGGCGCTCCTGCCCGACCGCCTGCGCACCGTCCAGCACCAGCACCTTGCCGTCGTGCAGGCCGAGCAGAAACCCATCGGCGCCGTACGTCGCGACGGCACTGACGGCCGCCGTGTCGATGGCGCGCCACACGCCGTCACCGGTATGCACGAATCCCGCACAGAGCAGCGTGCGCGCGAACGCTGCGGCACCGTCACGCGCCAGCCACACGTCGGTGAGGCGAGTGTAGTCCCAGTCGTTGCGATGCCCGGGCATGGTGACGACTGGCTCCAGCGCTGCCGAATCACGACGCACCGCATACAACACGTTGTCGCTCTCGGCCAGGCCGCCGCTCGGCTGCAAGCTGCAGAACACGCCGCGCGGACTCTCGAACGCCTGCCAGTCGGGCGAGGGGTGCTGCCGCAGCGGAATCGATGGCGTCGAGCGCGAGATGGACAGCGCCGCGCGACGGATCCACTCCTCGGTGGGTTCGAGCACGCCCGCAGTCTCACAGGCATGGAGCGCGGCGACGTCCCAGGAGAAGGCGGTGACGAACTCACGCACCTGTGCCGAATTCGGGGCGATGCCGAGGTGCAGGTCGGACTCGAGACCGACATCGCCATCACCAAAACGCACCACGCGCAGGTTCTTCGTCAGGCTGCCCGCCGCCCAGTGATTGAGCGCCAACTGATCACGGGCGGCCAGCGGTGACTCACCGAATCCGGTGCCCTGCCACACGACCTGTGCCTGCAGCCGATCACTGAGGATCTCGACCAGAAACGGCGGGCACATCGGTGCCGCGTCGGCATCACCGAGCGTCAGGCCGGCGACGCGAAACGCGGCCGTCAGGCCCCGGTACCCGACGACATCCTGCGCGCGTTCGGCACCATCATGCATCCACGTGAAATCGACACGCGTCCATTGGTCGATCGCGGCCAGTTCGCCGCCAAGCAGCTGGAAGACGGACGTGTGCGGGTCGTTCCACTGATCGATCGGTCGGCCGTCGGGGATCAGCATCGGCTGCAGTATCCGTGGGTCGTGCGCGGGGAGGGCAACAAGATCGACGGTGCGGCAGCAACTGCTGTGAGAACCCGCTCACCGATCCAGAACTCGCGGTGGCGCCGAATCGTGCCGGCACCTTGGTTTTCCGCATACTTGAGACTGCACTCGCGGCATGTGTTCCCGAAAGGGGGGTGTGCGAGACATCCGTTTGTGCCGCACGGACTTGCCCCACTCGTCTGCATCCCTCCACGACGGTCGTCGCGTCCTCGCGCAACAGTCGCGACCGGCAGCTACTAAACATCTAGTTGACAACGATGCGTCCAGCCCACAGACTGGAGCAACAACTAGAACCTTGGGAGATGCCGATGCCGAACTTCACCGCACGTGAGCTGGACATCATGACCGCCCTCTGGCGGCTCGGACGGGCCACGGTGGGCCAGGTGCGGGACGCGCTCGCCGCTGACGGCATCGACCTCGCCTACAACACGGTGCTGACCATGCTCCGCATCCTGCAGGAGAAGGGGCACGTGGCGCACGCCACCGAGGGACGGGCCCACGTCTACCGGTCGCTGGTGGAGCGCGAGGACGCCAGCCGCAGCGCCCTCAGCCGCCTGCTGGATGGGCTGTTCGACCGCTCGCCCGAGGCACTGCTCGTGCACTTGGTCCGTGACGAGCGGCTCGATCGTGCCGCCCTGGAGCGGTTGCGTGCATTGGTGGAACGTGAGCTGGCGGAGGGCGACGCATGATCGCCGCGATGATTCTCTCGCTGACGCTGTTCGGCCTGCTGGTGGCGCTGGCCGCATGGGCCTTGGAACGGGCGTGCATTCGCGTCGGACTACCGCGGCGGTGGACCTGGCTGGCGGCGATGGTGCTGATGTCGTCGGCGCCACTGCTGCCTGATGGGCTCGTCACGCGAGTGCCGATCGTTACAGAGGTAACACATTCCGTCGCGCCGACAGAGCCAGCCCGACAGGGCCTGGTGCCCCAGCCGACGGCCGAGCATGCGTGGTGGCCGCCGTACGGGGCGACGATCGCGTTCTTCGGGACGCTGCCGCTGGCTGCCGTCCTCGGCGTGGCCGATGCAATCGCGCGCTCCGCCACCCTGCTCCGCCCACTGGACGAGCTGCTGATCGCGGCCTGGATCGGGGCCAGTGTGTTGCTCCTCGCGCTGACGTGGCACGGTGCACGACGCCTGTCGCGTGAGCAGCGCCGATGGACGCTGCGCCGTCGCGACAGTCTCACCGCCCCGGCGATCTACGTGTCCGAGAACATCGGCCCGGCGGCGTTCGGTGCCGGCCGCGGTGAGATCGTGATTCCGCGCTGGGCGATGAACCTGCCGCCGCTCGAACGGCGCCTGCTGCTGCTGCACGAGCGCTCACATGTCGAGGCACGCGATCCACGCCTGCTGGCGATCGGCATGTGCCTGGTGATCCTGACGCCGTGGAACCTGCCACTGCGCTGGGCCTATCG
>JANMON010000332.1:0-1878 GCA_031369265.1 Gemmatimonadaceae bacterium
GGCCGACGGCTCGGCGTTGGAGTGGTAGTAGAACGCCAGGTCCCCAAGCTTCATCGCATCGCGCAGGAAGTTGCGTGCGCCAGTGTTGCGCACGCTGTCCCACGCGGTGGTCTGCCGTGGCGCCGCCTGCAGGTCCTGAAACGAGAACACATCCGGCTCCGACTTCACCAGCCAGTAGCGCCGTTCGCCCGGCTGGCGCGCGTAGACGTGCGCCCACTTGCCCTGTTCGTACGGCATGGACTGCGGCGCCTTCTTCACCGGCGCCTTGGTCGCCGCGGCCTTCTTGGCGACGGATTTCCTGGCGGCGGCTTTTTTCGCGACGCCTTTCTTCACGACAGCCTTCTTCGCCGTCGTCTTCTTCGCGACGGATGGCTTCGCCCCTGCCTTCTTCACCGCCGCCTTCTTCCCTGCCGCCATAGCCGTTCACACCTCGCCTGAGTCATCCCGCAGACACCACACGAATCACCCCAAATCAAACCCGGCACCCGAGCCCGCGCACGGAACGCATCGCGCGTACGACCGCCCCGCGTCCCCCGCGCCCCCCGCGTGAACATTGTTGAGATCTCGCTGTGCGCACGAACGCCGGCATCCGCGCTCGGCAACAAGAACGCCGCAGCGAACCGAAAGGGCCGAGTAGATTCACGATATGGAACCTGTGCAATCGCACTTCGAGTCGATGGGTGGCGCGGACGCAGTCCGACAGCTGGTGGACCGCTTCTACGACCTGATGGACACCGCCCCCGAGGCGGTACACGTGCGGGCGCTGCACGCCACCAGCCTGAAGGTCTCACGCGAGAAGCTGCGGCTCTTCATGACCGGCTGGCTCGGTGGCCCGCAGTTGTACGTCGAGCAATACGGAAATCCCATGCTGCGCATGCGACACTTCCCGTTCGCGATCGGTGCCGTGGAGCGCGACGAGTGGCTGTGGTGCATGACACGCGCGCTCGACGAGCAGCCCATGCCCGACGACCTGCGTGCGTATCTCCGGCAGCGACTGGTGGCGCTGGCCGACCACATGCGCAACCAACCCGAGTAGCGTCGTTCATCCGCCGATCGGCGAGATCGAGCCCGGACCCATCACGCGTGCACGCAGCGCGGCGCCGATCTCCTCCAGCGTGGCCGGGTCGTCGATCGTGGGCGGCATCGTCCAGTCGTCACCGTCCGCGATCGCGCGCATCGTCTTGCGCAGCACCTTGCCCGAACGCGTCTTCGGTAGCCGGCTCACCACCAGCGCCTGACGGAAGCTGGCCACCGGCCCCACCTGCGCACGCACCAGGTCCACCAGTTCGGCGATGATCGCCGCGTGTTCGCGATGCACGCCGGCCTTCAACACCACGAAGCCCAGTGGCAGCTGCGTCTTGAGCGGATCACGCACGCCGACCACCGCACATTCCGCCACGTCGGGATGGCTCGCCAGCGCCGCCTCGATGGACCCCGTCGAGAGGTTGTGGCCGGCCACGATGATGATGTCGTCCACGCGGCCCATGATGAACAGGTAGCCATCCTCGTCGATGTAGCCGCCGTCACCGGTGAGGTAGTAGCCCGGATATCGCGACAGGTACGTCTCGATGTAGCGCGCATCGTTCTGCCAGAGCGTCGGCAGCGTGCCCGGTGGCAGCGGCAGCTTCATCACCACCGCGCCTTCACGATTCGCGGGCAGGGCGTTGCCCTCGTCGTCGAGGATCTCCACCACGTACCCCGGCACCGGCTTGGTGGGTGATCCCGGCTTCACCGGGAATGCGCCGAGTCCCATGCAGTTCGCGGCCACCGGCCATCCCGTCTCGGTCTGCCACCAGTGATCGATCACCGGTCGCTGCAGCAGTGCACGCGCCCAGTGATAGGTGTCGGGATCAAGACGTTCACCGGCCAGGAAGAGCG
>JANMON010000338.1:0-16782 GCA_031369265.1 Gemmatimonadaceae bacterium
GAAGGATCCTGCGGGTGGCACGCGCCAACTGCTTCTCGAGCCTGGTCTAAGAATCTTCACGCTACGTCGCTTCACCAGCAGGATGGGGCATTCCGCGAACCATGGGAGAGACGTGCTGAAATGGCGGGACGCCACGGTGCCGCCAACTCCGTCGGGTGTCACGGTGGCGACTACGGTGGCGACTACGGTGGCGCCGACGTGCCCGGTGCGCCGCCAGGCAGCGCGCCGTCGTCGAACCTGAACCCAGCGATTCGATCGGGCAGTGGAGCGAAGCGCTGTTCGTGCAGCTCTTCCGCACCGCTACAGCTCGTCCCGGATGACGCGGATGCCTGGGGTTTCGAGATCGTCCATCTGGCCGCTCTTCACGGCCCACAGGTATCCGCCGAGCGCCACTGCCACGATGACGAGGGCGAGCGGCACCACGAGGTAGAGGATGCTCATCGAGTCTCCGGTGAGAAGGTGCGCCCGAGCCAGCTGCCCAGGACCACCGTGAGTGAACTGGCCGGCATCATGATCGCGGCCACCAGCGGTGTGATATGCCCACTCATCGCGAGCCCCACGCCCAGCGTGTTGTAGGCGAAGGCCCAGAGAATGTTGATGCGGATGACGCGCATGGTTCGGCGCGCGCCATCGTCCAGCGCCACCAGCGCGGCCAGCCCGTCACGCGTCAACGCCACATCGGCGGTCGCCAGTGATGCCTCGGCGCCTCCGTGCACGCCGATACCCACCGTGGCGGTGGCGATCGCTGCGGCGTCGTTCACACCGTCACCGACCATCGCCACACATGGCGGCGTGGCATCACCCGCCACCGACGACACCAGGGCGCGCACCCGCTCCGCTTTCTCCTCCGGGCTGGCCTCAGCGATGATGTCGCCCGGTGCGAAACCGAGCGCTGACCCGACGCGTGCGGAAACGGTGACGGCGTCACCGGAGAGCAGCATGGTGCGCCAGCCGCGCGCACGCAGCGTGGCCAGCGACTCGGCGGCGTCAGCGCGGATCGCATCACCAAACGCCGCCCGCGCCACGATCACGCCATCCAGCGCGATGAGCACGGGCGACAGTCCATCGTCGCGCGCGGCAGCGGCGTAGGGTGCAGTGGGTAGCTGACCGGCGATGAAGCGCGGCGATCCGATCATCACGTCATGCCCATCGACGATGCCGGTGATCCCGCCGCCGATCGTGTGGCTGACCGAGTCGCACGCGCTGGGCGACAGATCGGGCCAGGCACGGCGAAATCCGGCTGCCACGGGATGGGTGGAGGCTGCCTCCAGGGCGAGGATCATCGGTTGGACGTCGCGTGATCCCTCCCAGCTCACCAGCGTGGTCTCGCCGACGGTCAGCGTCCCCGTCTTGTCGAGCACCAGCCAGCCCGGACGCGACAGCGATTCCAGTGTGTCACCGCCCTTGATGTAGATGCCGGCACGCGCCGCCCGTCCGACGGCGGCGCTCATCGCGAGCGGTGTCGCGAGTGCCAGTGCACACGGACAGGTGACGATCAGCAGCGCAATCGCATGATCCCACGCCGCCGACGCGTCGCGGCTGACCCACATCGCGTAGGTAATGACGGCAAGCACGAGGACGACGCTGACCACACGTGACGCGAGCCGGTCGGCGAGCAGCACCACCGGTGCCCGGCGTCGCGCGCTCTCGTCCACCTGCGCCAGGATGCGCGCCAGTCGGCTGTCCTCACCGGCCGCGCGCACCGCCACGTGCAATTCGGCGGTGCGGTTGACGGTGCCGGCGTAGACGGTGTCGCCGACGGACACGTGCACGTCGCCCGACTCGCCGGTGAGGATGGCGCGGTTGAGCGTACTCCGTCCGCTGACGACCTCACCATCCACGGGCATCGTTTCGCCGGCAAAGACCGCGATCACGCTGCCGATCGAGACGGCATCGGCAGGTACCTCGGTGGTGCTGCCGTCGGGTGCCACGAGGCGCGCGGTGGCGGGCGTGAGCGCGAACAGCTGCTCAGTGGCATCGGTGGCAGCACGCTGGCCGCGGGCCTGCAGGAATCGCCCCACCAGCAGCAGGAAGACGAGTGCGCACACACCATCGAAGTAGACCGGACCACTCCCCGACACGGTGTTGATCGCGCCGCGCGTGAAGGCGGCACCGAGTGCGAGGGCGATCGGCACGTCCATGTGCATGGTGCCGATCCGCAGCGCCGCCAAGGCGCTGGTGAAGAAGACCCGGCCGGGCCACACCAGCGCCGGTATCGTGAGGGCGAGGCTGATCCAGCGAAAGAGCTGCAGCGACGCCGCGTCCATCGTGTTCAGTTCACCGGCGTACAGCGCCAGCGCGGCCAGCATCACGTTGGTCGCCAGCGCGCCCGCGACACCGATGCGCACCAGCATGGCACGATCCTCCGTGCGGCGCAGTTTCGCCCGCGCGCCACCGCGGTACGGGTGCGGCGTGTAGCCCAGCGCATCGAGTGTACGGGCGATTTCCGAGAGCGTGGTGGCTTTCGGGTCCCATGTCACCGTCGCGCGCGACTGTCGCACATCCAGTTCGGCGCGTGCCACGCCCGTCACCAGCAGTGGCACCCGCTCGATCAGCCACACGCACGAAGCGCAGTGGACGCCTTCGAGGGCCAGCGCCACCTGTGCGCGACCGTCGGCGTCATGCGTCACGTATCGCGACTGGAACGCTTCGTGATCGAAATCGCCGAAGCTGCGGCCCGACGGCTCCACCGGCGCGTCGCGTCGCTCGGCGAACCGATGGTAGGCGCCCAGACCGTGCTCGCGAAGCATCTCGAACGCAGTGGCGCAGGCGCCGCAGCAGAAGGCCGTTTCGGTCGGATCGTCCGTACTGCAGGCTGGCAACCCGCAGTGCGCGCACGGCACGCTGCGGGTGCGTGTGGGCGCCGACGGACGAAGCGCGATGGTCATCGCGTGGCTTCCGGCTGCACATGCGCGTGGCTGGCAGCACCGGGGTGTGTCGTCGGCATCAGCAGGTGCGCTGCGAGTTCGCCAAAGCCGAGCACCACCACCAGCGACGCACTGGCGAGCGGCCAGTGCAGGCGCACGACAGGACCCCAGCGCCGCGCGCCTTCGGCAACGGCCAGGAGCATCGGCAGGCTGCCGAGCCAGAACACGCTCATCACCGCCGCCGCGCGGGCCGGGCTTCCGGTACCCATCGCCGTGGCGAGGAAGGCCCACAACCATGCGCAGGGCAGCAGTCCGGTGGTGAGTCCGATCGTGGCGGCGCGGGCGCGCGGGTCCCAGCGTGCCGTGCGCGCGACGAGGTTCGCCAGCCTGCCACCCCAACGTGTCGCGCCGCGAAACTCACGCGCATGCGTCGCCGATCGAAGTTGCACGGTCCCCCACACGATGAGCGTGACGCTGCTGACCACCACCGCCACGCGCTGGATGTTCGCGATCGCGCCGGCACGATCGAGTCCGGCGCCGACGAAACCGGCGGCGAGACCGAGCGTGACGTAGGCCGCGAGTCGTCCACCGTGGTACCAGGCGTCGCGCCTCGCACCGGCGTTGGCGAGGCAGGCGAACGCACCGCACATCGCGCCGCAGTGCACGGAGCCAAGCAGGCTGGCGAGGAGGACACCCGCGAGCAGCGTCATGGCAATTCGGTGCGCAGCCTGGCGGTGAACCGGTCGGACCCGCGCACCGCGCGCACGCTGACGTCCCAGAGTCCCGCGTCGGCGGCCGCGAGTTCACCTTCGTACCCATCACCCACGCGGGTCAGTGCCGGTGACTGCACGCGACCGGCGTGCGCCACCGGCAGCACCTCGACCGTCAGTGAATCGGGTGTGATGACGACTCCGGCGGAATCGGTCAGCGTCAGGCGGACGATCGCGGCGCGGGCATCCATGCGCTGCACGCTGGCAACGGCGCGCCAACCGAGCGCACGATCACGACGGGACTGCGCCATGGTCGAGTCCCAGTTCACCGCGCGACGGTAGTAATCCGGCTCGATGGCGAAGTGCGGATCGCTGCCGGCCACGCGGGCCATCCAGATGCCGAACGCGATCTGGATCGCCAGCACCGCCACGATGGCGGTCGGCCAACGATGGAATCGGCTGAAGAAGGCACTCATGGTTGTTCCCGGGTGAGTAGCCGGGCGCCGCCCGGTGCCGCTGCGTGCGACGGTCCGAGCAGCACGAACGGCAGTTCCTTCGTGAAGCCGGCGCCGTCGGTGATCTGCAGCGTGATGGGGTGCCGACCTTCGCGGAATGCCGTCGCCGCCTCGACCAGGAAGAGGCTCGTCGTGCGTTGCGCACCGGCGGCGATGCGGAGTGGCAGTTCGGGCGCGATCACGGTCCCCGATGCCATGCCATCCACCTGCACGGTGTAGTCGTGCGACAGGTTCGACCGGTTCACGATCTTGATCCGCAACTGGTTGGCGATGCGCCCGTCGTCCTCCACGCTGTACGGCTCGGAACTGGAACGCAGCACGATGATCTCGGCCTTGGCACGGGTGCCGAGCGTGACGGCCAGCAGGACCAGCACCACACCGAGGGCGATGGAGTAGATCACCACGCGAGGGCGCCAGAGTGTGCCGGGGCGGCCTGCCAGGCCTTCCTGCGAGGCGTAGCGGATCAGGCCCTTCGGCTTGTGCAGCGCCTCCATCACATGGTCGCAGGCGTCCATGCACTGCGTGCAGTGCACACACTCCATCTGCAGGCCGTGGCGGATGTCGATACCGGTGGGGCAGGTCATCACGCAGGCGTTGCACGAGACACAGTCACCGTCGTCTGGCTGCCTGTTGCTGCCGGCGCGTCGCGGTTCACCGCGCGCCACATCGTAGGCCACGATCAGCGACCGCTTGTCGATCAGCGCCGACTGCCAGCGGCCGTAGGGGCAAGCGATGAGGCAGGTCTGCTCGCGGAACCAGCCGAAGTCGATGAAGATCAGCAGCGTCGTTGCGGCCATCACCACGAATGGCGTGGGATGATCGTACGGCGACAGTCGTACCCATTCTGCCAGCGTGTCGGTGCCCACGAAGTAGGCGAGGAACGTGTGCGCCAGCGCCAGGCAGATGGGGATGTAGATGAGGTACTTGAGGATACGCCGTGGCGACATCACGCCACGCGCCCGGTCGAGCGCCAGCGACCCGCTGCGCCCCCCTTCGATCAACCGTTCGATGGGGCGGAAGACGAACTCCATGTACACCGTCTGCGGACAGCCCCACCCGCACCAGACGCGCCCGAAGAGTGCCGAGAACAGGAAAATCGAGATCACGGCGCTGCCGAGCAGCAGCATCAGGATCAGCGTGTCGGTGGGGAGGAAGGTGTTGCCGAGCAGCGTGAACTCCCGCCGCGGCACGTCGAGCAGGATGAGCGGCTTCTCCATCCAGCGCAGGTGCGGCAGGGTCACGAAGAACGCGATCAGCGCGTACCCGACCGCGCGTCGGCGCGTCCACCAGGTACCGGCGGAGACGCGCGGCCGGATCCAGAATCGCGATCCGTCCTCGTTCAGGGTGGGGAGAACCCGACCTGCCGCCCGCGGTGCCGTCACCGGGGCACGACCACGCCTTCAGGGGACTTGGGGCGCGCAGGCGACGTGCCGTGCAGGGTCCAGACGTACGCCACGACTTCCTTCATCTCATCGGCCTTCAGCAGCTTGCCCCATGCCGGCATGCCCTTCGCCAGCACACCGGTGTTCACGGTGGCGTAGATCGAGTCGATGGTGCCACCGTGCAGCCAGGCGTCGTCGGTGAGATTGGGGCCGATGCTGCCACCCCCGTCCGCGGCGTGACAGGCTGCACACTTGGCGCTGAAGACCTGCTTCCCCTCGGCCACTTCCGACGGATCCTTCGCCGTCGCCATCAGCAGCCGGGTGTCGCCACCGCCACTGCCTGTGGGATGCGCGGCGCGGAACGCGGCCATGTCAGCCTCGTACTCCGCCACGACACCACGACCGACGCCGGTGTTCCAGAAGTTCAGGTAGTAGAAGATCGAGAACACGATGGTCAGCCAGAAGGTCGTGACCCACCACTGCGGCATCGGATTGTCGTACTCCTGGATGCCGTCGTACGAGTGGTCGATGAGCCGGTCACGGTCGCCATTGGGCGGGGGAGTGGTCACGGCGTCTCCGGTGGTGTGGGCGTGGCGTCGTCGAGCGGGAGCTGTGCGGCGTCGCGCCACCAGGCACGGTGGCTGGGCCAGAAGATCCAGGCGCACAGCGCAAGGAAGGAGGCGAAGAACAGGATCAGCGCCACGACGGCGTAGTGTGACAGCCCCGCGCCGCTCATCAGGTCCGTGAGGCTCACGGTGTCCTCCGCGCCACCGGCGCCGGTGCAGTGGTGATCGTGCGCGTGGACGTGCTGGCCGGCGCCGTGTTGGCGAGCTTGATGTCCTGGCCGAGGCGCTGGATGTAGGCCACGATCGCGACGATCTCCTGGTCGCGCAGGTTGGCTGGTCCACCGTTCTTCTCGATGTCGGCGGCGATGAGCGTGGCCTGGGCCTGTGCCATCGGCACCGCTTCCGTGACCGCCTTGCCGTACGGCACACCCAGCATCGCCATCACCCCCACCCGTGTCTGGATCGCATCCCAGGGAATGGGTGTGGTGAGGAAGTGCGGATACGCTGGCATCAGCGAGCCGGTCACGATGTCGCGCGGATTGTTGAAGTGCGTGACGTGCCAGAGGTTCGGATACTTGCCACCTTCGCGCGCCAGGTCAGGCCCGTTGCGCTTCGAGCCCCAGAGGAACGGGTGATCGTAGACGCTCTCGCCGGGCTTGGAGTACTCGCCGTACCGTTCCGTCTCGTAGCGGAGGGGCCGGATCTGCTGCGAGTGGCAGTTGAAGCACCCCTCACGGATGTAGACGTCGCGTCCGTAGAGCTCGAGCGGCGTGTACGGCTTGACGCTGGCGATCGTCGGCACGTTCGACTTGATCAGGAACGTGGGCAGGATCTCGAACAGCGATGCGACCGCCACCGCGATGGTCACCATCACCGTGAAGAGCACCGGCATGGCTTCCCACCGGCGATGATACCGCATCGCGCGCACGCGCCCGATCAGCGTTTCGCCGGCCGGTGCCGGGATCACCGGCTCGCGCCACCGCGACGACAACGGCGCCGCCAGGATCAGCGGTTCCTCGTACGTGGCGGGCCGCGACTTCCACGTCATGAACATGTTCCAGCCCAGCATCAGCACACCGACCACGTACAGCGATCCACCCACCACGCGCACCCAGTACATCGGCAGCAGGCGCACCACGGTCTCGATGAAGTCGGGGTACATCAGCCGGCCCGTCTCGTCGAAGGCACGCCACATCAGGCCCTGCGTCACGCCGGCCGAGTAGATCGAGACGACGTAGAGGATGATGCCGAAGGTCCCGATCCAGAAGTGCAGCTCTGCCAGCTTCTTGCTGTAGAGCGGCGTCTGGAAGAGGCGCGGGAGCAGCCAGTAGATCATGCCGAACGTGATGAACCCGTTCCAGCCGAGCGCACCGGTGTGCACGTGCGCGATGATCCAGTCGCTGTAGTGCGCCAGGGCGTTGACGCTCTTGATGCTCAGCATCGGCCCTTCGAACGTGGACATGCCGTAGGCCGTGATGCCAATCACGAAGAACTTGAGGATCGGGTCGTTCACGACCTTCTGCCAGCCACCGCGCAACGTCAGCAGCCCGTTGATCATGCCGCCCCAGCTGGGTGCCCAGAGCATCACGCTGAACACCATGCCCAGCGACCCGGCCCACTCGGGCAGGGAGGTGTAATGCAGGTGATGCGGCCCGGCCCAGATGTACATGAACACCAGCGACCAGAAATGCAGGATCGACAGGCGATAGCTGAACACCGGTCCTTCGGCGGCCTTCGGCATGAAGTAGTACATCAGGCCGAGGAACGGCGTCGTGAGGAAGAACGCGACGGCGTTGTGGCCATACCACCACTGCATGAACGCATCCTGCACGCCGGCGTAGAGGCTGTAGCTCTTGAAGGCGCCGGCCGGCAGCGAGAGGTTGTTGAAGATGTGCAGGATCGCGACCGTGATGATCGACGCGAGGTAGAACCAGAGCGCCACGTAGAGGTGGCGCTCACGGCGCCGGATCAGCGTACCGATGAAGTTGACCGCGAAGATGACCCAGATCACCGTGATGGCGATGTCGATGGGCCATTCGAGCTCCGCGTATTCCTTGGCCTGCGTGTACCCCAGCGGCAGCGTCAGCGCGGCGGCGAGGATGATGCCCTGCCAGCCCCAGAAATGGAGTGCGCTGAGCGCGTCGCTGAACATGCGCGCCTTGAGCAGCCGCTGGGTGGAGTAGTAGCAGCCGCAGAAGAACGCGTTGCCACCGAACGCGAAGATCACGGCGTTGGTGTGCAGCGGTCGAAGGCGACCGAAGCTGGTCCAGGGCAGTCCGAGGTTGAAGACGGGGCTGGCCAGCTGCAGCGCGATCAGCACACCGACCAGCATGCCGATGGCGCCCCAGGCCACACAGGCCACCATGAACTTGCGGACGATGGCGTCGTCGTAGGAGAACACATCGAGCGGCGCGGTGGCGGCGGCGTCCTGATGCGCAGCGACGGCAACGGTCATCGGCGAGGACCTCTCTCACGACAAAGGGACGGTCACGGCGCCGTGCGCGCGATGACCGTCCCCAATGTTCTCCTGACACGACTGCCCTACTGTCAGGTGATCGCGACGACCTCCCGGAATGTGCCTGACACGCGCGTCGGGCAATGCCCTACGTGCGGGCATCCTCGTCGAGGAGGCCGAGGCGCATCGCGAACTTCACGTAGTCCGGCCGGTGCGCGAGCCCGATCTTCTCCTGGATCCGCTGCTTGTAGGTGTCCACCGTCTTGGCGCTGATGTGCAACTGGGTGCCGATGTCGGGACCGGTGTAGCCCGCCGCGATCAGGCGCAGGATCGAGCGTTCACGATCCGAGAGCGAGTCGTACTGCGTCTGCTCGGCCGCGCGATGCTCCCGCTTGCGCAGCTCCTTGGCGAGGGCCCGCACCGCGCCAAGTCGCAGGTACTGATCGCCGCGCGCCACCATCCGCACGGCATCCACCAGCTCACGGTCGGCGGCATTCTTCACCAGGTAGCCACTGGCCCCCGCCTCCAGCAGGCGCACCAGGTGCTCGTCCTCGGCGTGCATGGTGAGGATCAGGATCCGTGACGGTGAGCCGAGGCGCTGCAGCTCCCGGGTGGCTGCGGCACCGTCCATGACGTCCATGCTGAGGTCCATCACCACCACGTCGGGCTTGAGCCGCATCACCGCGTCAACCGCCTCGCGACCGTCGCGCGCCTCACCGATCACGGTGATGTCCGGTGCCGTCTGCAGCACCGCTCGCAGTCCATACCGCACCACCGCGTGGTCGTCCGCGAGCAGGACGGTGATCACGTCGTCAGCCATCATGACCTCCAGGTCTGGCGCAAGTCTGCAGCGCTGGCCACCGTGGCGGTGTCAGGTGATGCCGGACACTTTCTGCGTGACGACAAGATAGCATTCACGCCAATGCCCATTCCGTCCGTACCCGACCATGTCCTCGCCCGCGTCCTGCACATTGCGTCGGACGCGATCCTCTGCGTGGACGAATCGCAGGTGATCTGCTTCTTCAACGATGGCGCCACCCGCCTGTTCGGGTACGCCCCATCGGAGGTGCTCGGGCAGCCGCTGTCGATGCTCCTGCCAAGCCGCTTCCACACCGCCCACGCCGGTCATATCCGGAAGTTCGGAGACGGCGACTCGTCGGCGCGGAAGATGGCCGAGCGATCCCCGATCTTCGGGCTGCGCAGGGATGGCCAGGAATTCTCTGCCGAGGCGGCGATCGCCCGCGTCCCGACCGACAGCGGGACGCTGTTCGCGGTCGTGATGCGAGACGTGAGCGAGCGGCGTCGGAGCGAGGCACTGGTGCAGGGTGCGCTGGCCGACGCCGAAAAGGCGGTGCGGGATCGCGATGACCTGCTTGGCCTCGTGTCGCACGACCTGCGCAATCCGGTCAGCGCCGTGAAGATGCTGGCCTCGGCGCTGCTGCGGATTCCGACCGAAGCGACTGCGACACGGCTACCAGTCATCGCGTCGGAACACGCCAATGTGATGCTGCAGGCGGCGACGCAGATGGACACGCTGATCCAGGACCTGCTCGACGTCACGCGGCTCGAACGCGGCCAGTTCCGCCTCGCGTGCAGGCTGCAGCCCATCGGCGCGCTACTGGCGACGACCGCCGACCTGCTGGCGCCGCTGGCGTCAGCGCGTGGCGTGACGCTCGAGAGTGAACTGGAAGCGGGGCTGCCGATGGTGCACGTCGATCCGGATCGCATTGCACAGGTGCTGTCGAACCTGGTGGGCAATGCGGTGAAGTTCACGCCGCATGGTGGTCACGTGAAACTGCGCGCACTGCGTCAGCCGGGCGGCATCCAGATCATCGTGCAGGACACGGGGGCCGGCATTGCGGCCGAGGATTTGCCGCTGGTGTTCGATCGCTTCTGGCAGAGCAAGCGTACCGATCGCTCGGGCGCTGGCCTCGGCCTCGCGATCGCGCAGGGGATCGTGCGCGCGCACGGCGGGACGTTGTCGCTGGAGAGCGAGATCGGCCGTGGCACATCCGCGCTGCTTTTCCTGCCTGCGGACACCGGCTCGTCATCGTCGAGCGGCGAGCCGCAGGCAGAGAGGGCGCCACAGTAGGCCTGGATCAGCGCGGCGCGCGACGGTACCGGTATTCGTGCCGGTATTCCCACGATCCGCCCGGGCGACGGAACTCCTTCAGTCGCGTGGTCAGGCTGTCCGAGAGCGTGACCGTGAGGCGCACCTCGACCGGCCGGTTGTTGTCGGTACCACGACCGAGCAGGATCAGCTCCTGTCCTTTCGGAGTGGAGCGACGCTCTGCCACGCGAAAGGTCGTGGCGGTCGGCGATACGGCCTCGCCGGTGCCACCGCCCTCGATCCAGCGATCACCGCGAACACGGAGCACATCGGTCGAGAAGAGTGTCTTGCCCGGTCCGTCGTCGTAGATCGTGCGCTCGCGAAACGCGCCTGTCATGCCGATCGGTGCCACATGCACCCAACTCGGAAGCCGTACGCGCTCGTCGTTGCCGTAGTCGCGGTACTCGAGCTCACCGCGCATCAGGCCGATGGTCGGTGCGAGTGGTGACGCGGGCGCGCGCCACGGCATCGTGCGCGCCACCTGCAACGGACGATCGATGCGCGCGCGGAAGTCGGCGAGCGTTTCGGTGGCGTCCACGTCCGGAAAGACGCCCAGGCCGGGAACGATGCCGGTCGCATTCACGTCGGTGCGCTTGAGCGGGATGCGCACCCGCATGCCGCCGGCCGGCAAGCGGAGGAAAAGAATCTGCCCGGCACTCGGTCCCTCCGCGCTGCCCGCGGTTTCCTCGCCCACCAGTCGCAGGCGACCGGTGCGAGCGCCGACGTCCTGCAGCACGGCCAGCAGCATCGTGGTGGCGGAGCTGTTGGTCCGATCCACCAGCACCGAGGTGCGGCCTGCGAAGGCCGCGGGGGCCGGCGCGAACGTGCCGACGCTCCCGCGCTCCACGAACCAGCCATCGCCGCGGCGTTCGAAGCCGGCCGAATCCGGGGCGAAGATCGGGCCACGATCGCCCCACGTCTCGAAAGCGTCAGCCAGCGGTGGCTCGATGCGCAGCGTGCGGCGACGCACCGTGGTCACTGGCTGGACGTCGCGATCGATCAGGTGACGCAGCAGCGCCTCCGACGCATCGCTCGATCCGCCACCGTTACCGCGCAGGTCGAGCACCAGATGCCGCACCCCGCGAGCGCGCAGCTGTGTGAAGAGCGAACCGAAGAGCGAGTCGGCGTTCACCGGCGTGCGGTAGTTCACGAAGCTGCGCACGGTGAGCCGCGCGGTGGTGTCGTCCAGGGTGGCCAGCTGTGTGCCGTTGCCGAGGTCCACCGGTGCCACGTCACCCGTGAGCCCCTTCCATGCTGGATAGGTGATCGGTGCCAGGGTGCGTGTACGCACGGCACCGCCGCCTGCGCGCAGCGTCAGCGTCCAGCGTGTCGGAAACCCGAACTCGACCGGCCAGTAATGATCGAGGTCGGAGCCCATCAGGTCATCGTCCCGTTCCAGCAACGTGCTACGGGCGAAGTCGGTGAATCCGTCAACTGCCACGTACCGCGACAGCCTGGTGATCACGTCGGCGACGGGGAAGCCGTTGATGCGAAGGATCTCGGTACCGCGCGCGATGGACGGGTCGGTGCTGCGATCGACGTAGAGCCTTTCGCCGAAGATGCGTACGGTCACCGGCAGGTGGGTTGCCGACTCCGTGCGATACCGCTCGAGTGACTCGGGGTACGCGGCCTTGGTGTGGTTGCACCGGATCTTCGCCAGCAGGAGCGCGACTTCACGGTACAGGTCGAGATCCGTCATCGGTTCGGCAGCCCTGCGATCGAGTCGCGCGAATGCCGTGTCCAGCACGTGGCGAGGCTGGTAACGATCGTAGCCGGCATGCACCTGCTCAAGGGCCTGCCGGAGCAGCGCGACATCGGCGCGCACCGCGGCTGGTGAGAGCGGCGTTGGAGTCCAGGCCGCGGCGGGCGACTGGGCCAGACCGGTGCCCCCTGCCAGCGTGATCAGGGCGACGAAACGGAGAAACGTCGTGCGGACGGGCATGCGGTAGCGGGGCGAGGGCAGGTTCTGGATATTCCCAGCGGGCGTGCGTGGCACAGTTGTGCCGCGCGTGCTGATTGTACGTTCCATTGCAGCATCCGGCGAATTGCGGGTGGAGTCGTGTCCTGCGGAATCGCCGGCGTGAGACGTTGAAGCCTTCATTCCAGGTCGGAGACACCAGATGCGACACCGTCGGTTCGCGGCGCTTTTCGTGGCATTCGTCTGTTCCGTGTGCGTGGATGCACCACGCATCGGCGCACAGGTGCCAGCCAGCGCGAAGGTCGGTATCGATCACCTGATCATCGGCGCCGACGATCTCGAACGCGCCATGGCGGAGTTCGAGCAGCGCACCGGTGTCCGGCCGGTGAAGGGCGGCGTGCATCCGGGCCGTGGCACGCAGAACGCGCTGGCGTCACTGGGCGATGGGCAGTACGTCGAGATCCTGGCGCCGTCGAACGAACCCGGCACGCAGCGCGACCCGCGGACGGCGTTCGCGACGCTGACGCCAGTTGGGTGGGCGTTGCATTCCGACGACCTGCCGAGCGTGGTCTCGGCGTTGAAGGCGGCTGGGCTGGCGGTGGGCGGGATCAGCCCCGGGGCCCGTGCGCGTCCGGATGGCAGGCGCCTCGAGTGGCAGACGGCGGCGGTGAGCGGCGCTGGGCTGGAGTCGGCGCCGTTCTTCATCTCCTGGGGACGCAACACCCCGCATCCCTCGGGTGAGTCGCCGACGGGGTGCCGGTTGGTGCAGGTGTCGATGACGGAACCCTCGCCGGAACCGCTGCAGCGTTTCCTGGACTTGACGGGGGTGCAGGTGCGCGTGACGCGGGCCGCGAAGCCTGGCATGTCGGTCGTGCTGCAGTGCCCGTCAGGCTCCGTGACGTTCTGATCGGCCGCGGCGCATCGGCCGTCTCTCGCTACCGCACCTTTCGCCGACGATACCGCACGTCCACGCGCCACTGTGTGCGACGCCAGATGAGTCGCGCGATGGTCACACCACCGTCGGCCGACCGCGGCACCGCATCCTGCACGCTGCAGGTCGCGCCTTCGATGATCGTGCCGTACCGCAGGGTGTCGTCGCTGTCACCGCTCGAGACGGGCATCGGGTCAGCCTGCACTTCGGCGTAGTGCACGACAACGAAGCAGGAGCCCTTGGCGGTGGTGCAGGGCGGCACGACCAGCGCGTGTTCCTCGCGGACGATGACGAAGTCACCGTGCGGATCGATCGCAACGCCTGGTGAGACAGTGATGTCGCCACCGGTGCTGCGCACGTCGAGGCCCTCCACCACGCCCCAGCCATGCAGCAGGCGATTCTGCAGTCGGCTGCGCTCGCGATGGTATTCCTGTTCGGCGGTGAACTCACGCTCGGTCAGCAGTCGCCCGGTGAAGTAGCGGGGGCGGCGCAACTCCGGCAGGTCGCGCAGGGTGAGGGTGCGGCTCATCAGTGGCTCCGGCGGAGTGGGTGTTGCAGTCGTTCTTCATGCTAATGAACACCGCGTGCTGTGCGCGAACACGTCTGGCTCCAAGAGACGCTGGATGCCGCGCACTCGCCGAGCGGTGAGGTGTGTGGCGGGTGGCTACACTTCGTGTGGGGATGGCGGGTCACCTTCAGGCAGGGCGATGCGAGATGACGAGAGTGGCAGTGTTGGGCATGGGACTGCTGGGGAGCGGGTTCGCGGAAGGGTTGCTGTCGCGCGGCGGGAGCACGGTGGTGGTGTGGAACCGTACCGCTGCGAAGACCGCTCCGCTGGTGGCGTTGGGTGCCACCGCCGCCGAGTCGCCGGCAGAGGCCGTGCGCGGCGCCGAGCGCGTGCACCTGGTGCTGCTCGACGACGACACCGTGGACGCTACCATCGCCGAGTTTCAGGCTGCGTTGCACCCCGATGCGGTGATCATCGATCACACCACGAACCTGCCCGCACGCACTGCAGCGCGCGCGGCGCGGCTGGAGGCCGCGGGGATCCGGTATCTGCATGCACCGGTGATGATGGGGCCGAGCGCCGCGCGCGATGCAAAGGGGATGATGCTGGTGGCCGGGCCTGCGGATCGGGTGGCGCTGGTGCGCGACGCGCTGGCGACGATGACTGCTGAGGTCTGGCACGTCGGTGAACGTGCCGACCTGGCGGCGGTCTACAAGCTGTTCGGCAACGCGGCGACGCTGTCGGTGGTGGGTGTGGTCGCGGACGTGATGCGGATGGCCGATGCGGCAGGCGTGCCGCGCACCGGTGTGCTCGACATGCTGGCGAAGGTGAACCTGAATGGGCCGGTGGGCGGTCGCGGCGCGATGATGGTGACCGGCGCGTTCGAGTCGAACTTCACGCTCGACGTGGCGCGCAAGGACCTGCGGCTGATGCTGGAGACGGCCGGTGAGCACGCCGTCCCGATGCTGGTGGCGTTGGCCGCCGAGATGGATGCGGGGATCGCGGCGGGGCAGGGCGCTGCGGATTTTGCGATCATCGGTGCGCCCAACGCACCCGGCTGACCGCGGCACTTCACGACCGTGACGTCCTGACCTGATGCCCACCCGTCCCGAACTCGTCACTGCCGGCAACCTCGCCGTTGCCGCGCTGGTCGGCCTGGCGGTCGGCTTCGAGCGCGAACGGCGCGGCAAGACGGAAGGCCCCGACGCACGTTTCGCCGGACTGCGCACCTTCTTCATGCTCGGCCTGGTGGGTGGCGTGGCCGGCATCCTGATCGTCGCCGACCTGGTGGCGTTGGCGGTGGTGCTGCTGGCGGCCGGCGGCGCGATGAGCGTCACGGCGTACGCGCTCGCCGTTCGCCGCCCCGGTACCACCTCCGATGGCACCACCGAAACCGCCGCCCTGCTGGTGCTCGCACTCGGCATGCTGGCCGGCATGGGCCATCGCGCCATCGCGGCGGGTGCGGGCACGTTGGTGGTGGCGGCGCTGCTGAGCAAGGAGCGCTTTCACGGCATCGTGGACCGTGTCGGTGAAAAAGAGTTGAGCGGCGCGCTGCAGTTCGCGGTGCTCGCCCTCGTTGTGCTCCCACTGCTCCCCGACCGCAACTACGGGCCGTGGGGCGGCGTCAATCCGCGCGCGCTCTGGATCGTGGTCCTGATCTTCTGTGCCGTGAATTACGGCGGCTTCCTGCTGCAGCGCTGGGTGGGCGCGTCGCGCGGCTACGCCGCCATGGGGTTGCTGGGCGGTCTCGTTTCCAGCACTGCGGTCGCGCTGCAATTCTCGCGGCGCAGTCGGCGCGAACCGGCGCTGGCGTCGTCGCTCGGACTGGGCATCGTCGCCGCGTGCACGATCCTCGTCGTCCGTGTGGCCGTGGTGACCACCGTGCTCAACCCAGCCGTCGCTGCCGCGCTCGTGCCGTTCCTGGCGCCGCCGTTCGTGGTCGGCGCTGCGGTGCTGGCGTGGGTACTGTTCCGGCAGCCCGCGGCCCCTGAAGGTGAATCCGCTGCGACCCTCGGTTCACCGCTGCATCTCGGTGCGGCGCTGCAACTCGCGCTCGCCTTCCAGGTCGCGATCGTCGCGATACGCCTGTCGCAGGCGCGGTTCGGCGACGTGGGCGTCCTGACGTCGGCCTTCCTGCTCGGCCTGACCGACATGGACGCGCTGACGTTCTCGATGGCGCGTCGCGGTGACGGGGCGTCGGGTGCGGCACTGGCAGCGCTGGCGATCGCCGTCGGTCTGCTGGCCAACACCACGCTGAAGTTCGGCCTGACGATGGTGCTGGGTCAGCCGACGCTGCGCCGTGTGGCCGGTGGCGGACTGCTGGCGCTCGGCCTCGCGTCGGGCATCGGCATCTGGCTCGGGGGATGAGCCCCGAGCCAGCGCCGCCGCGCGCGAAACTCACTTCCTGAACTTCGCTCCTGCCAGCAACGCCACCGCACCGAAGGTGGTCTGCGCTGCGTTCAGCCCAAGCCGGAAGTCCTTGTCGGTGAACGTGGTGAATACGTCGGTCGGCTGGTGCCAGTGCGGATCCCATCCACTGCCCACCTGCGTGCCGCGCTCGTTCTCACGCAGGCTGATCGCCGCCACCAGGTCCTGGAACGGGCCGGAGTCGGTGTTGGTCATGTGCGGGCTGACCTGCGCCGGATAATCGGTCGCGAACTTCTCGTTGGCACCGTGCAGGAACCAGGCGAGCGTGGCCGACTGCGCGGCGAACTTGGAGTTCGACTGGAACTCGATGTTGACGTCGGCCTCCGGGCGCTGCTCCGGTGCGATCGAACTGTCCGGGCGCGGCATGCCGTGGTCGAACATCATCATGTCGTG
>JANMON010000342.1:0-2410 GCA_031369265.1 Gemmatimonadaceae bacterium
GACCGTCACGATGTTCGACCAGACGCTGATGGAATCGCAGGGCGATTACGGCGACGAGGGCTACGTGTACCAGGCGATGGCGTCGATCCCGAACTTCGACGGCCGCCATGCGGTGATCGGCTCGTGGATCATCGGCCAGGATTCCGCCGGCATCGGCATCCGCGAATCCGAGCGTATCATCACCGACAACCTGTCGCAGTTCGTGCCGCACTTGATCGAAGGGTGACGTGCAGTTTTTCGTGCTTCATGAACGGCTGAACGGCTGAACTGCTGAACTGCTGAACTGCTGAACGGCTGAACTGCAACTGCCTGACACAAAGGCGCAAGGACACAAAGCCGCAAAGCGATCTACACCATTCGACCTGATGACGTCATGCTCGCGGGTCTTCGTCAATCATTGATTGAAGGCGTTCGCTCCCGCGAGACAAGGCAGATGAAGTGTACGAATGCGTTGCGCCTTTGTGTCTTTGCGCCTTTGTGTCAAGTAGTTGCTGTTGCTGTGGCCCGAAGCAGGGGCACTCAACGAACTCCAGCCGGCACGTTGCCGAGGACCTGCGCGATGCGGGTGGCGGCGGCGCGGAGCTGGTCGGCCGGTGCGACCAGCGAGAGGCGGAAGTAGCGGGCGCCGGCGGTGCCGAAGGCCAGCCCGGGCGTGATCATCACCTGCGCGTCGGCCAGCACGCGATCCACCGCGTCCCACGGCTCGATGCCATCGGGGAGCGGCAGCCAGGCGTACATGGCGGCCTGCGGCGGTGTGACGTCCCAGCCGCCCTGCTGCAGCGCCGAGTAGAGCGCGTCGCGACGATGTGTGTACTCGGCGATGATCGGGGCCGTCAGTTCGCGCACGTTGTCGAGCGCGAACGCGGCGGCGTGCTGGATCGGCATCGACACGCCGTAGCCGACGTTGGCGCGATAGGCCAGCAGCGCGTCCAGCGCGTCGGCGCGGCCCACCACGAAGCCGACACGCATGCCGGCCATGTTGAAGGATTTCGAGCAGCTGTGGAACTCCACCGCCACGTCCTTGGCGCCCGGCACCTGGAACACGCTCGGTGCCACGTAGCCGTCGTACGTCAGCTCGGAGTACGCGAGGTCGTGCAGCAGCACCAGGTCGTGGCGTCGCGCGAACTCCACCAGCGTGGCCATGTCGTCCAGCGTGGTCACGGCACCGGTGGGGTTGCTCGGGTAGTTCGCGATCAGCACCCGCGCACGCTTCAGCGTGTCGGCCGGGATGCTGGCCAGGTCCAGCTGCCAACGATTGGCCGCGTCCATCGGCACCATGTGAACTTCGGCGCCATGCATCAACGGCGCACGCACGTACACCGGGTAGCTGAGCGACGGTGCCAGCACCACGTCGCCCGGCCCGCAGAGCGCGGCCAGCAGCTCGGCGATGCCTTCCTTCGATCCCGCCAGCACCACCGCTTCGCGATCCGGGCGCATCGCGACACCGAATCGCGTCGCCATGAAGTGTGTCGCCGCCGTCAGCAATCGTTCGCTGCCACGGAATGGCGGATAGCCGTTGAGCGGGGCACTGGTGGCCGCCTCGCGCAGTGCCTCCACGATCCGCGCCGGTGTCGGCTGGTCGGGCGACCCGATGCCGAGATCCTGGAACACCTGTCCTGCGGCACGTGCGACCTGCTTCCGGCGTTCGAGTTCCGAGAAGACGTAGGGCGGGATCGACGCCAGCGAGGGCAGGAGTTGAACGGACACGAGAGCGGGATGAGAGAACACCAGGCAGGCGGCGTGCCGGCGTGCCGGGCGATGAGGCGTGTGAGCGGCGCCGCGCGGATCACGGCACCACGCGGCGACAGCGAAGAATGACGATCAATGCGCAACGAGGAAAGCCGTCCCGGGTATCTTCCGGGATGCGTGTGCTCCAGATCCTCCTGCGATGGCTCCCCATCCTGCTCAGCTTCCGTCGCGACCAGCGGCGTTGGCTGCTCTTCGGTGGCAAGCTGCCCCGCAGCGAGGCGTTCCACGCCCGGCGCGCCGAGCGCATGGTCAGCACGCTGGCATCGCTCGGCCCGACGTTCGTGAAGCTGGCGCAACTCTTCGCCGGCCGCGCCGACATCATCCCCGAGCCGTACGTCAGTGCCATCGGCACACTCACCGATCGTGTGCCCGGCGTGTCACCGGCCAGGATCCGGGCCAGCCTGATCGAGAGTTACGGCGCCCCGCCGGAGACGGTGTTCGAACATTTCGAGGTGGAGCCGCTGGCCGCCGCGTCACTCGGGCAGGTGCACCGTGCCCGCGTGGACGGGCGCGACGTGGTGGTGAAGGTGCTGCGCCCGGGCGTCGAGCAGTTGGTGGCGGGTGACATCCGCGCCGCCCGCCGCATCCTCGACCTGGTGGCGTCACGCCTCAACCCGCCGCACGTGGCCGGCCTGCGCACGGTGCTGGACGAGTTCGAGAA
>JANMON010000351.1:0-7546 GCA_031369265.1 Gemmatimonadaceae bacterium
CCGTGATCGCGCTTCATGAAGAAGACTTCGCTCACCAGCGGGTTGCCGAGGCGCTCGACCTGGTTGTAGGTGCGCGCGACGTTCGGCGACGTGCCACCGTTGTCGTCATCCGAGCAGGCGGCGAGGGTCGAGAGGGCGAGCGCAGCGACGAGCGCGCGCGCCGGGAAAGTGGATCGCATCAACGAAGCTCCGGTGTGGCGTGAGGAAATTTTGCGGCGCGTGATCATCGGCTGATAGTGCCCCAGACACCGAACTTCGCGTCAGCAGCGGTGCTCGCCTGCAGCGCCGACTTCGGGAGCTCGATGGCGATGGCGAGCGTGTTGAACGGCTTCAGGAAGTCGATGCCGGGCATCCGGAACGACGTCGCGGGTGCGCCATTCTGCACCGCCAGCGGTCCGGTGGACGGACGACGGTCCGGGATGATGTTGAAGAACTGTTCGAGGTCGATGACGAACGGATCGGCCTTCAGACCGGCGAACGCCTGAATGCCGGTTGCCGAGCCCGACGTGCTGCCGACCGTGCCGGTGACGACGGTCCCGGAGGTGGAGAGCATCGTCTTGGTGCCGGCCATCGGCGGTGCGACCGGACCACGCACGGTGTAGCGCTGGTTGGCGCCCTGGCCATCGTCGAACGTGACCTGGAAGACCAGATCCTCGACCGCGTCGCCGGTGTTGTCCACCTTGAGCTGGTAGAGCAGGTTCGGATCGAATGATGCGGCGGAACCAGCGATCGGGCTGGACGTGGTCAGGATCAGCGCGATGCGGCTATCGCTGGCGCCCGGGAATGCATAGACATCGTTGATGTCCATGCGTGGGTTCAGTTCGACTTCAGGGGTATCCTGGTGGTCGGATGCGTAAACGCGCTGCGCGGCGACGATTGCCGCGGCCGCAACGCCGATGGTGGCCAGCGCGCGAAGCGGGTGCGCGCGGAAGGACGGGAACTGCATGCAGGACTCCGGTGATCGAGTGAGTGCGACCTGTGAATGGCCGGTCATTGCACCCTACGTGCCACGCTGAGAATCGGATCTCTCCTGCAATGCCTGTCAGGCAGGCCGAAACGTCTGGCGCTGAACGCCCAGATGCTGCACCCGAAGCTCCACCACGTCGCCGGCAGTGAGGAAAGCAGGCGGGGTTCTGCCCATTCCCACGCCGGCTGGAGTACCGGTCGCGATCAGGTCGCCGGCTTCGAGGGTCATGAATTGCGAGAGGTAGTGCACGAGGAAACACGGATCGAAGACCATCGATGCCGTGCTGCCGCTCTGGCGTGGTACGCCGTTCACATCCAGTTCCAGGGACAAGGCGTTGACGTCACCGATCTCATCGGGTGTCGCCATCCACGGTCCGGTGGGCGCGAAGGTGTCGCACGACTTGCCCTTGGTCCACTGTCCGCCGCGCTCCACCTGGAACTCGCGCTCCGACACGTCATGCACGATGCAGTAGCCCGCGATGTGCGCCGGTGCATCGCTGACCGAATCGAGATAGCGTGCGTCGTTCCCGATGACGATGCCGAGTTCCACTTCGTAGTCCGTTTTCTGCGAACCACGCGGGATGAGGACGTCGTCGTAGGGGCCGACGACGGTGTTGCTCCCCTTGAGGAAGACGATCGGTTCGCGCGGCAGCCTGGCGCCGACTTCGGCGGCGTGATCGGTGTAATTCAGGCCGATGCAGACGACCTTGCCGGGACGCGGAATACAGGCCGCCCAGCGAGCGTCGTCAGGCACGCGCGGCAATGGTGCACCGCTGGCGATTCGTTCGCGCAGGGTGGCCAGGCCGCCGGTGCGAAAGAATGCTGGTGTGAAGTCGGCCACCAGCGCCGAGCAGTCGTGCCGGACGCCGTCGAGCACAACGCCGGGGAACTCGGCGCCAACGGCGCCCCATCGGATCAGCTGCATCGGGAGTGCGAGAGCGGGTGGAATGACCTCACATGCGTGGGGCGCAGAGTATTGCGGAAGACGGCGGCTGGAAAGCGTCGAGGTCGGTTCCCGGAATCCGGCTCAGGAGTACGCACGACAGAAACTGCGAAAGACTGTGTGAATGGTCCCGCTCGCCAAACTCGTCGGTCGAGTGCGCTGCGCTGGTCGCGTATTCTTGTCGCGAGCGGCGCATCATCCGGCGGCACCGGACGGAATGCCCTGCCCCCACCCGACGACAGGATCCTCGATGCACCGTCCCCTGACTGCCGCGCTGCTTGCCGCCGCGCTCCCTGCCCTCCTCGCCGCGAACGCGCTCGCGCAGGGCACCCCCACCGCCCGACGGCTGGTGCTGCTGCACGCCAACCTGGTCGACGGCACCGGTGCCGCCCCGCAGCGCGATGTGTCGATCGTGATCGATGCTGGTCGCATCACCAGCATCGGTGCGGCCAACGCCGGTGGGGCCGACACCATCGACGTCGGTGGCCGGTGGGTGGTGCCGGGACTGATCGACGCGCACACGCACATCAACTCCACCGCCGGCATGAAGCGCGCGCTCGAGTCGGGCGTGACCACGGTGCGCAGCGGCAACACGCCACACTACGAAGACGTGGGATTGCGCGCGCTGGTCCGCGAAGGGGTGATCGCCGGACCTGAGATGCTCGCCGCCGGTGTCTTCGTCACGCCATACCTCGGCGAGACGGTATTGGCCGATCCGCGACTGGCGCCGTATGCCCGCGCCGTGCTCACGCCGCAGCAGCTCGCAGCGGTCGTGAACATCAACATCGATCGCGGCGTGGACTGGATCAAGACACGCGCCACCGAGCGCGCGGGGCTCGCCGACCAGGACCCGCGCAAGCAGGTGTACGACGAAGCGCAACTCAGGGCCATCGTCGATGCGGCCCGTGCTCGTGGCGTGAACGTGCTGGTGCACGCACATGGTGACGAGGGCGCCTACGCCGCGGTCAAGGCCGGTGCGCGTACCATCGAGCACGGCACCTACCTGAGTGATTCCACGCTGCGCCTGATGAAGGAACGTGGCACCTGCTTCACGCCGACGTACACGACGCTGATCGACCTCGCGGAGCCGGGTGGCGATTACGACACCGGGCCGCTGCGCATCCGTGGCCAGCACATGCTGCCGCGCGCCGCTGCGGGCATCAAGGCCGCCTACGCGCTCGGCGTGCCGATCATCACAGGCGTGGACACCGAGTACGGTGCCGAGAGTGTGTCGCGGATCCCGCACGAGATCATGCACTTCGTGCAGCTCGGCATGACGCCGATGGACGCCATTCGCGCGGCGACGGCCGTGGCAGCGCAGTGCCTGGGCATTGCCAACCGCACCGGCACGCTCCGCGTCGGTCTGGAGGCAGACCTGGTGGTCGTGGAGCGCAACCCGCTGGACGACGTGCGCGCCCTGCAGGATGCGGTGATCGTGATCACCGATGGACGGGTGGCGTTGAAGCGGATTCCGTTCGGGGTGCGCTGACGCTCAGGCGTTGACCTTCCTGGCGGTCTTCAACCGGGAGCCGCTCCGGTCCGCGGTTTTCGTCCGTGGATGCGCCTTCTCCATGACGTCGATCAACGCCTCCACCGGCGTCCCGGCGATGATCGCGCCGACGATGTCGAGCGGAATGTCCTCCAGCCGCTTGAAGCGCAGACAGCTCTTGCCCATGTCGAACCGCTTGCCCTCTGCCGCGTACCAGTCCTTCAGCTGTCCCATCAACGTCGGTTCGGCATAGACGGTGGTGAGGTAGATGGCGTAGTTGTTCTTTTGCGCGGCCAGTCCCACGTAACACGCCGGCTGGTTGTTGTACGTATCCGGGTAGCGGCTGAGTGGAATCTCGTACGACAGCATGCCCCAGTTCATCGTCTCGACGTACCCTTTCGGCAGGTTCTTCCTGATGACCGCACGCACGGCCCGGATCACCTTGCGACGCTCTTCCGGCAGGCTGTCGAGATACGCGGCGGGGGTGGTTTCCTTGCTCGAGACCATGATGCGGGCTCCTGACGTTGACGGCCTGACCGCGGGTAACTGCCACGAAGTCCTACGATCAGGCACGGCGTGGCGCTGATCAAGTACCTCGCCAATCTCGGCTACGGCACACGCCGCGAGGTGACGGCGCTGCTGGCGGCCCGGCGCGTGCGGCATGCCGACGGTCGCGTGGCGCGTGAGGGCGATACGTGGGCGCATGACGCGCTGCGCGTGGACGAGGCACCGCTGGACCCGGCGCCGGGCGCGGTGATCATGCTGCACAAGCCGGTTGGGTACGTCTGTTCTACCAGGGATGTGCCGCCCTTGGTGTACGAACTGCTGCCCTCGCGTTTTCTGCAGCGGTCGCCGGTGATGGCAACCGTCGGCCGGCTGGATCGCGACACGAGCGGCCTGCTGCTGCTGACCGACGACGGCGCGCTGAACCATCGCCTCACGTCGCCACGGTCACACGTGCCCAAGCGGTATCGCGTCACGCTCGCGGCCCCGTTGCGCGGCGACGAGTCCAAGCAGTTCGCGAGCGGGACACTGATGCTGGCCGGCGAATCAGACCCACTGGCACCGGTGGTCATGCAGGTCGTCTCGCCCGACGTTGTGGAGCTCACGCTCAGCGAAGGACGCTACCATCAGGTGCGGCGGATGTTCGCCGCCGTCGGCAATCACGTGGTGACGTTACAGCGGGTATCGATGGGTGTACTGGTGCTCGGCGAGCTGGCTGCGGGCCAGTGGCGCACGTTATCCGACGAGGAGCGCGCAGGGTTGACGCCGTAGCGGATCGCTCCACCGACGCACCACGCGAGCGCCCTGCTACCGCTGCGCGGCCAGCACCTTGAAGCGCGGTCCATCGTGCAGCAGACGCAGGTTGCCGAAGCGCTCCTGGACCAGCCGTTCGTAGGGAAGCGTCCGGTTGGCGACCAGTTGCAGCCATCCACCGGGCTTGAGCACGGCGTGCGCATCGAGAATGAACTGTGCCGGCACATCGAGATCGGTGGCCTTGCCGACGTGGAACGGCGGATTGGTCACCACCACGTCGAACCGCTGGTCGAACACGGCTGACGCCACGTCACTGCTGCGCACGTCGCAGTTGGTGAGCCCGGCCACGCTCACTGCGCGAGCCGCACATCGCACCGCTTCCGAATCCACGTCCACCATGCAGATACGGCCGGTCTGCGAGAGTCGTGCGGCCGTGATGCCGAGCGGTCCGCTGCCGCAGCCGAGGTCGAGCACGTCGTCGCCCTGGCGAACTTCCATCACGTCGGCGAGAATCGCGCTGGCCTCGTCGAGATGCTCCCACGAGAATACGCCGGGTCGCGAGAAGAGTTCGACACGCGTGCCGCGCAGGGTGACGTCGATGGGGTGAAAGGCATCGTGCGGCAGGAAGGCGGTGGCCAGTGCGGCGGTATCCACCGGTGTCGGCGAGCGCTTCACCGCCATCACGGCCCTGTGCCCTGCCTCGGTGCCGAGCACGGTCGCGTTGCCGAACAACGCCTTGAGCACCGTCGCGCCCGACTTGATACCTTCGTTCGTCGCGCCGGCGATGCAGCACTGGCCGCCCACACGCAGCAATCCGAACGCGTCGGCCAGCAGTTGCAGCAGTGCCAGCTTCTCGGTCGGGATGCGGATCGCGACCAGGTCGGCACGCAATGCATCGTCGAACGGTGCCGAGCCGTGGCCGGCATGGACCGTGACGTTGGTGATGCCGTTGGCGGCCATCGTGCGACGTGCCGCCTCGATCGCCACCGCGTTGCGGTCGCTCAGGTGCACCTGCGCCGCACCGCCGCCGAGTGCCGCTACCGCGCCGAAGAACCCGCTGCCGCACTGGAAGCTGACGACGGTGGATCCGGGCTGGACCATCACCCGTTCGGCGAGAAGCAGCGATGCCGCGTCGTCGCGACCCTGCCCGGTGAGGCCGGGCTTCGTCGCCAGTTGGTAGGGGCGGCCCGCGACCGTGACTGTCCGTGTCCGCCAGGTGTGGTAATCGATCGGGCGGGGCGGGAGTTGCGCGGCGGGCGGCATTGTCGGCGGGTGGAGCGTGGCTGCCGCGACGCGGCTGGTCGAAGAGTAACCCGCGCCGGGAACGCCGCAGCAGCCAGGGCCGCTTCTGCCATGGGGATGTGCGGGAAGGTCCCGTTGCCCGCCGTCCGCCCGTTTGCCACCTTCAGGGGGATCATCATCGTCCCCAGTGCCCCGCGCCGTCCTCCGCCATGGGCCCCCGTACTTTCGCTGCCAGCCTTCGTTTCCTGCTGCCCGTCGCCTGTCTCGTGACGGGTGCGGTGGCGCAGGCGCAGGAGATTCGCGGCTACGCGAAGTTCGACGCCCGTGGCGATGCAGTGTGGGGCGCCACTGTCTCGCTGATGGACTCCCTCGGCCGCGAGGCAGGCAGTACGCGCACCAACCGGCACGGCGAATTCGTGGTCAAGGCGCCCACCGCCGGCACCTACTGGCTGCAACTCTCGGCGCGGAACCTGGGCCGCAACGCCTCGCCGGTCTTCGTGCTCGACAGCGGCGCGACGCTGCACTACGAACATGTCTTTCGTCAGAGCCTGGCAGCGCGGGTGCGCGGCGACGCGGTGACGTCGGAGACCGTGTTGTCCGGCCCCTACGCCGACAGCAGTTCGGGCGCGATCGAACGCGGCGTGAGCAGTACGCCGGTGCGGCAGGTCCGCGTCCGCGTGCTCGACGCGCGCAACGAGACGCCACTGGCGAAGGCCGAAGTGGCGCTGGTGGCCATCGACCCACGCTTCGAACAGGTGGTGGGCGGCACCACCGACACCAATGGCACCGACGGCTGGCGCGACGTCAAGCAGACCTGGTACCGGGTGGTGGCGCGCCGTATCGGATTCGAGCCGGGTGGCACGATGTCGTTCCCGATCGTCGGCGACGCCGACAGCGTGGACGTGGTGCTGCGACTGCACACCGTCACCGTTCTGGATCCGGTGACGATCATGGAGCAGCGCATCACGTCGTTCGGCTTCAACCTGAAGCTGATGAGCCGGTACTACCTCGGCGGTGACGACCTGCGCGACCGGAATCCATCGGCGATGAGCGTGGACGACCTGATCACGTCACTGCGCATCCCCGGCCTCAGCGTGGCCACCGGTGACATGACGTCGATCATGCGCTACCGCGGCCAACGGGTGCGGGTGTTCATCCTCGACGGCAGTCGCACCTCAGGCGAACTACCGCTGGTAGAGCCATCGGCGGTGGAATCGCTGATGTTCATCCCGCCCCACGAAGCGGGCGCGATCTTCGGGCCGGATGCGAGTGGCGGTGTGCTGATCATCAACACCCGCAACACCCGTCGCCGTTGACGCAGCGAGCGCTGCGTAGCAAGGTGGCCACGCAGCGCTCGTCGCACTGATCACGCACGAACGTCCCGATCAGAAGGAATTCAGGATGTCGTCGGTTTGCTGGTCATCGTCATCGAACGGAATCAGCGCCGATGCGCTCCCGGCGACTGCCGCCGCTGGCGCTTCCGATGCCGATGGCGCCGCAGCGCGCGGCTTCGCGGCCGGTCGCGCTGGACGACCGGCACCCACACTCACGCGCGACACCGGTGCCCGACGCTTCGGCGGCGCGACGAACGTCGGTGCATCCGCCTCGCCGACCTCGAACTGCTCCGCCAGTTCGTGCATCTCACGCGC
>JANMON010000359.1:0-2634 GCA_031369265.1 Gemmatimonadaceae bacterium
CTGTTTCTCGAGCGGCGTGGCCACTGCCGCCGCCATCGTCTCCGGGCTGGCGCCCGGCAGCGACGCCGACACCGTCAGCGTGGGATAGTCCACGTTCGGCAGGTCGCTCACCGCCAACTGCCGGTACGACATCGTGCCGAAGGCGAGGATGGCCAGCATGACCAGCGTGGTCATGACCGGCCGCTTGATGAACAGCTCAGTGAAGTTCACGGGGTTGTGCCTCCCTTCGTTTCCACTGGACGTGCGGTGTCACCGTCCTTCACCGGCGGTGCATCCTTGATGGCCACCTTCGAACCGGGCGCCAGCTTGCCCATGCCATCGGTCACCACGCGTTCACCGGCCTTCAGGCCCTGCTCGATCACGGTGCGGTTGCCAATGGTACGTCCGGCGGTCACCGGGCGCATCACGGCCTTGTTCTGGTCGTCGATGGTGAACACGAAGGTGCCGGTCTGGCCGGTCTGCACCGACTGCGCGGGCACCAGCACGGCACTCGGCTCGCTGAAGAGTTCGAGCTCCACGCGCACGAACTGTCCCGGCCAGAGCTGCCGATCGGCGTTCGCGAAGCGGGCCTTGAGCAGCACCGTGCCGGTGGTGCTGTCCACGCCGTTGTCCACGAAGCTCAGCGTTCCCGTGGTGGCGCTGCCGTCGCCGGTGTGAATGGCGCGCGCGGGCAGCGCCTTGCCGGTGCCGTAGCGCTGCACCTGCGGGAACTCGCGATCCGGCACCGCGAAGCGCACCAGGATGGGCTGGATCTGGTTGATCACCACCAGCGGTGCCTCGCCGCCCGGCCGCACCAGGTTGCCCTCGCGCACCAGCAACGTGCCGGTGCGCCCGCTGATGGGCGCACGGATGGTGGCGTTGTCGAGGTTGAAGCGCTGCGATGCGACCGTCGCGCGATCGGCATCCACGGCCGCGGCCAGCGCGGTGGCATTGGCGGCGGCCTGATCGGCCTGCGAGCGCGTGACGTAGTCCTTCTGCACCAGCGCCGCGAAACGCTCGGCATCACGCTTCGCGGCCTCGGCCTGCGCGATGTCGCGCGCCAGCACAGCCTGCGCCTGCTTCAGCGCGGCGTCGTACGGGCGCGCATCGATCGAGAACAGCACCTGACCGGCGCGCACCTCGTCGCCTTCCTTGAAATGCACGCGCGTCAGCATGCCGCCCACCTGCGACTGGATCGCGACCGACTGCAGCGGCTCGACAATGCCGTTGGCGGCCACGATGTACGGCGCCTCACCGACTTCCGAGGTGGCGACGGTGATGGCCACCGGCGCCTTGGTCGGCGCCGCGGGCTTGCTGCAGGCCGACAGCACAGGCAGCAGCAGCGCAGCGATGGACAGCGGTGATGACGAGCGGTGACGAAGCAGGTGCGGCATCATCGGGGCGATCCAGGAGTGGAATCGGGCGAGAAACGCAGACCGGCGGGGCCGGCCGGTGTCAGGGCGCCAGCGGCGCGGGCCAGCTGCGCGAGCGACGAGAACCAGGTCCAGCGGGCGGTCACGGCCTGCGCGCGCGCATCGGCCAGTGCGTTCTGCGCCAGCAACACGTCGAGGATGCTGCCGACGCCTTCACCGTAGCGGCCACGCGCCACCTGTTCGGACTGCGTGGCGGTGCTCAGCAACACTTGCGATGTGGTGACACGCAGCGCTGCGGTGCGCAGCACGTGATACGCGGTGTAGACCTGCGCCGCCGACTCCAGGCGGGCCTGTTCGGCGCGCGCCACGGCGGCCGATGCATTCTCGCGCGCGGCGACGACGTCGTACTGCCGCGCGTTGCCGCTGAAGATCGGGACCTGCAGGCCGAGGGTCAGCGCGTAGGTGCGACCCTCGAGATTGGTGATGTTCGAGAAGTTGCGCCCCGCGGCCGAGCCAAGCGTGAGGGCGGGGAAGAGCGCCGACCGTGCGACGGAAATCTGCGCCGCACTCTGGCGCACCAGTGCGCGCGCGGCGGCCAGGTCGGGCCGATCACGCTCGGCGCGCGCGATCAGTGAATCGACGTTTTCGGCCAGCTGGCGCAGCGGGAAGGCGGCAGTGTCCACGCTGACGTCGAACGGTCGGTTGGCGTCGAGACCCATCGCCAGCGCCAGCGTCGCACGCGCGCCTTGCAACTCGCCGTCGGCGCCCTGCACCACCAACTCGGCCTGCGCCAGCGCGGTGCGCGCCTGCAGCACGTCGGCGATGGTGGCCACGCCCACTTCGCGGCGTCGTTCGGCGGCGGCCAGGTTCTGCTGTGCCGTCTCGACGTTGGCGCGTGCGGCATCCAGCACACCGCGCGCGGACTGGAAGGCGAAGTACGACTGCTGCGTCTGCAGCAGCACGTCCTGCACGGCCGCGTTGTGCGTGAAGTCGGCGGCATAGAGCGCTTCACGCGCCGCACGCGAGGTGCCACTGCGGGCGCCGAAATCGAAGATCAGGTACTGCAGCGACACCGACGGAATGAGGGTGCGACGGTTGGCCGGCAGGAAGGCGGGATTGGCGGAGATGGCACGCGACGGCCCGCCGATCACGTCGGCTGTGACGGTGGGCAGGAAGCGGCCGTTGGCCGAGCCGTAGGTGGCGGCCGCCGCGCGTGCCTGCGCCCACGAGAGGCGGGTGAGCGGGCTGTGCGTGAGGGCCAAGTCCACCACGTCGTCGAGCG
>JANMON010000363.1:0-12919 GCA_031369265.1 Gemmatimonadaceae bacterium
ACGTCGCCCTGGCCACCCTGCTTGGCCGCCGCGCCTCGATAGCCCGTCACGACCGGCTGCCCGCGCCAGGTGAGCCCGCGCAGGCTCGCCCCGTGCGAGGAGGTCACTGCGGCCCAATCGCCGAGGTGCAGCTCGGATTCGGTATCGTCGGTCATGCGGGAGAGAATACCCGCCGGGGGTGGGTCGTGCCCAGCGCCTCTGTGACCGCCACGACCGTAGCGGAACCGCGTGGCATGCGCCACCATATCCCCGTTCGTGCCGACGCAGCCCACCCGGGGCTGCCCGATTCCGTCCTGCCCTGCACCGATGACCTTCCCACGCGCTGCCGGCGTCCTGCTGCATCCGACCTCCCTGCCCGGCGCCATGGGCATTGGCGACCTTGGCCCCGACGCCCACACGTTCCTCGACTTCATGGCAGCGTCGGGGTTGAAGATCTGGCAGATGCTGCCGGTCGGCCCCACTGGCTACGGTGATTCGCCTTACCAGTGCTTCTCGGCATTCGCCGGCAACGCGCTGCTGATTCACCTCACCGGCCCCGATGACACCAACTTCCCGGCGCGCACGGTGGAGTTCCAACACGTCATCCCGTACAAGCGCCAGCGCCTGCTGGAAGTGATGTCGTCGTATGTGCCCGACGCGCGCTACCACGCGTTCGTTGCCGCGCACAGTGACTGGCTGCCCGACTACGCGCTCTTCATGGCGCTCAAGGAGGCGCACGGCGGCGTGGAATGGACGCGATGGGAATCAGGCGCTGCGCATCGCGATCCCGCGGCACTGGCGGCGTGGCGCACCAAGCTCGCCACCATCATCACACGCTACCAGGTGGAGCAGTTCTGGTTCTTCACACAGTTCCACGCGCTCAAGTCGGCGGCCAAGGAACGCGGGATCGAGTTGATGGGCGACCTGCCGATCTACGTCGCACACGACAGCGCCGACGTGTGGGCGAATCGCGACTGCTTCATGCTCGACGAGGACGGGCACAAGCTGGTGCAGGCCGGCGTGCCACCCGACTACTTCTCCGCCACCGGCCAGTGCTGGGGCAACCCGATCTACAACTGGGATGCGCTGAAGCAGACCGGCTACGCCTGGTGGGTGCGCCGCATGCGCGCCGCCTTCGAGCTGTTCGACAGCGTGCGCCTGGATCACTTCCGTGGCTTCGAGGCGTACTGGGAAGTGCCGGGTGATGCCGTCACCGCAGAGAAAGGCAACTGGGTGAAGGGGCCTGGTGCGGATCTTTTCATTGCCATCGAAGCGGCGCTCGGCAAGCTGCCGATCGTGGCCGAGAACCTCGGGCTGATCACACCCGAGGTGGAGGGGCTGCGCGAGCAGTTCGACTTCCCCGGCATGAGCATCCTGCAGTTCGCGTTCGGCGGTGATGGCCAGGCACACGAATTCAAGCCGCACAACTTTCCGCGCGCGCGCGTGGCATACACCGGCACGCACGACAACGACACCACCGTGGGCTGGTGGACGTCCACCGGCGAAAGCGACTCGACGCGCACCTCCGACGAAGTCACGCGTGAGAAGCAATACGCGCTGGATTACCTCGGCACCGATGGCAGCGAGATGAACTGGACGCTGATCCGTGTCGGCCTCGCCTCGGTGGCGAACACGGTGCTGATCCCGCTGCAGGACATCATCGGCACGGGCAGTGACACCCGCATGAACACGCCGGGCAAGTCGTCGGGCAACTGGGCCTTCCGCTTCAGCTGGGACCAGCTGACACCCGAAATGACGAAGCGACTGCGCACGATGGTGGACATCTATGACCGCTGATCACATGACACCGATACTGCCGACGTTGCGTCGCACCGCGCGCGCGCTGCTAGCCCTGAGCCTGGTCGGCGCTCCGACACTCGGCGCGCAGGCGCCGACGGTCGAGAAAGTCGATCCACCGAACTGGTGGGGGCAGCACTCGATCAATCCGGTGCGGGTGCTGATCCGTGGGAAGAACCTGTCGGGTGCGACGCTCACCTGCCCGCGCCTGCGCTGCGCACGCGTGACGGTGAATGCCGCGGGTACGTACGCCTTCGTGGACGTGACGATTCCCGCGACGGCGCGACCGGGCAGCTACCCGCTGACGCTGCGCACGGCGGCAGGACAGGCACCGGTGCCGTTCACCATTTCGCCGAAGCTCGCGACGTCGGGACGATTCCAGGGCTTCGACCAGGACGACGCGATGTACCTGGTGATGCCCGACCGCTTTGCGAACGGTGACACCACCAACGACTCGCCAGCCGTGTCGCCCGGGATGTACGATCGCACCAAGGGACGCTACTACCACGGCGGCGACCTGGAAGGCTTGCGCAAGCGGCTCCCATATCTCAAGCAGCTCGGCATCACCGCCATCTGGCTCAACCCGTTGTACGACAACAACAACGCGTTGAACCGGAAGGAGATGTACGACGGGTTGCCGATCACCGACTATCACGGCTACGGCGCCACTGACATGTACGCGGTGGATGAACACTTCGGCGACATGGCGCTGTTCAAGACGGTGACCGACGAGGCCCACGCGATGGGGCTCAAGATCATCCTCGACATGGTGGCCAACCACACCGGCCCGTATCACCCGTGGGCCACCGACTCGCCGACGCCCACCTGGTATCACGGCACCACCGAGTCGCATCCCGAGAACACCTGGCAGACCTGGACGCTGCACGACCCGTATTCGTCCGCCGAGATGCGCCGCACGACGCTGGACGGCTGGTTCATCAACATCCTGCCCGACTTCAACCAGGACGACCCCGAGGTCGCGCGCTACATCATCCAGAACACCCTCTGGTGGATCGGGATGAGTGGCATGGACGGCATCCGGCAGGACACCTGGCCCTACGTGCCGCGCAAGTTCTGGCGCGAGTGGATGACGGCGATCAAGAAGGAGTATCCGGCATTCAAGGTGGTGGGTGAGGTGCTCGACGGCGACCCGACCTTCGTCTCGTTCTTCCAGGGTGGCAAGACGCAGTACGACGGCATCGACGACAAGGTGGATGCGCTGTTCGACTTTCCGCTGCACTTCACGCTCCGCAACGTCTTCGGGCGCGGCGGCTCGATCCGCGACGTGCCGCAGATGCTGGCGCGCGATCACCTCTACCCGAACCCGAACGCCCTCGTCACGCTGCTCGGCCTGCACGACGTGAACCGGTTCATGAACGAGCCGGGCGCCACCAGTGCCGGGCTCAAGCTGGCCTACACGGTGCTGGCCACCACGCGCGGCACGCCGCTGGTGTACTACGGCGACGAGATCGCGCTGGCCGGCGGCAACGATCCCGACAACCGGCGAGACTTTCCCGGTGGCTGGCGTGAGGACGAACGCAATGCGTTCGAGGCCGGCGGGCGATCGGAGGTCGAGCAGGGCGTGTGGTCGCACCTGCAGACGCTGCTCACGCTGCGCGCCACTCGCACCGACCTGCGGCGCGCGGCGTTGCAGAATCTCTCCGTCAGCGACCAGGCGTGGGTGTATCGACGCGGCGTGACGGTGGTGGCGATCAACAACGGCACAGCGCCGACAACGGTGGCGTTGCCGGCGATGACGCTTCGTGCCGATGTGCTGAAGACCTGCGCCGTGCCGGTGACGACTGCGAACGGCATCACGCTCACCATCCCGGCGCGCTCGAGCTGCGTGTTCTGACGCGGCGGCGGACGTACCGCCGCGTCAGGGAGCGCGACTACTGCGCGCGGTCGGACTGCGCGAAACGCAGCGTGTAGGCAGCCACGCGATCACCGTGCGCCTTACCCTGTTCGATGTCGAGGCGGTAGTGAATGCCGCCATACAGCCGCGACATGCCGGCTTCGTCGGCCATCGCACGGAAGTTCGCCGACTCGGATGGGAACAGGTAGCCGAGCACGTCCGACGCAGCGGCCGAGAACGTGGAGTGGCCTGACGGATAGGCCGGGAAGTTCGGCAAACCGATGTCGGTGCGGATCGCCGGGTCGAGTTGCGACGGGCGCGGGTTGAAGTACTTGAACTTCGCTTCCCAGCAGGCCACCGACGCGTCGTGCATCGCCATGTTGAGCAGCGCGAACGCGCGCGCAGCACGCACCTCGCTGAACCGTGCGTCGCGGATGTGATCGGCCGCGATGTCGTTCCAGTGGCCCGGCGGCGTGTAGGTGCCAGCGCCGTCGTTCCACTTCTGCGCGATCGCGCGCTGTTCCTTCGTGAGATTCTCGGTCGTACGCCGCACCTCGGCCAGGTCGGCCTTCATCTGCTGGGAGGCGGTCGGATATGGCGCCGGCGGGCGGGCGCCGACCAGTTCGGCGGGCGTCATGCTCCAGGTGCGCACCGCGCCGAACACCGGCAGCATGGGCGGGCGGGCCGGCGTCTCGAGACTGAGCCACGGCGTTTCGCCGCGGGCCCGCGCACTGTCGGCCAGCGCGGCCCACAGCGTGGCATTGCCGATTGCGTTGCCGGTGCCGTCGGTCGTCATGCGCGCCAGCACCAGCGTGGCCACGGAACGACCGAGGGCCAGCCCGGCGGCGATGTCACTGCTGGAGGCCTTGCCGGACAACAGCGCGGCTTCACGCTGGTCGGCGCCCCGCTTGGTGGCCTCCTCGAGCGCGGCCGGGAACAGCGTCTGCAGCATCGCCACCGTCACGCCCGCGAGCACGGCATCCTCGGACGGGTACGACGGCAAATCAGACACGGGCACCAGTGCGCGGATGCCGGTGTCGTTCTTCGTCGGCGAGGCGCGGTTGTACTGGTACTTGTAGAACCACGCCGCCTTCAACGCTTCGTACTGCGCCACCGCGATGTAACTGTAGGCGCGGGCCGCGTACGGCGGGTTGGCGAACGGGAACGCGGGATCGCCGAAGGGATTGTTGGCGTCGGGGAACACGTAACTGCCATCGGCGCGCGGTGCGGGAGGCAGGTTGTACTTGGCCACCAGGCCGCGCAGCACCTGGTTCCAGCGCAGGACGCCGCCGCCGGCCCAGTAGTCGATCTTCGCGCGCTGCGCCGACGTGATCGAGGCCTGCGCGACCTTGATCGCGGCCAGTTCGGCCTTGTAGGCATCGCTGGTGACGGCGGCCGGTGCGGCCACGGCCACCTGGTTCGCCGACGTCAGGACGATCATCTGCCAGGTGCCGGCGCCGGCATCGACGCTGGCCGCCGCGAGTGGCGGTAGCGGCTCGAGATCGGTGATGCTCTTGTCGCAGCTGGTGAGGAGGGTCGCGCTGACCAGGAGGCCTGCGGTGGTAAGGCGGCGCGCGAAACGCGGCATGGTACGAGTCATGAGTGGCATCAGAGCTTCCCGGCCAGCAGCAAGCCGACCATCGCCCCGGTGGACTGCCCCACGTTGCGGCCGTCGAGGATGCGTGAGCCGCCGGCATGCAGGACCACGCCGGGGAGCTTCGGCAGCGTGTACTGCACGCGCGCATCGAGGCGCGTGAAGTTCATGCGGTTGGAGACGAACGGCATGTCCTGGCGCCGGATGTCACCACCACCGAGGGTCCGCTGCTGCGTGAGCGTCACCGGCACCACCAGGCCGCGGCGCTGGTAGCCCACGGTCAGCATCATGTCACGCACGTCGGGCATGCGGACTTCGTTGCTGAGGAAGAGCTGCCCGTCGGTGTAGTAGGCCGGCCGGTCGAGGGTGACGTTGCCACGCCGCGTGTAGGATCCCGAGGCGTTGACGTACACGCCCTTGTGGCCCTGGAACGAGAGCAGCGCGCGACCCGTGGCGCGCTTGCTGCGCGAGCCGATCGACATCGGATAGAAGTCGGCCGTGTAATCGGTGGTGGGCACGCTGACGGCAGCGATGCCGATCACGTGCAGCGTTCCAGCCGAGGTGAGCGGAGTGCTGAGCGCGTTGTACTTGATCCCGACGCTCAGGTCCTGGCTGCCGCTCTGGCCCTGCAACACGCCCTGGCTGGCCTTCGTCGTCACGTACGGCAGCGACGCGATGACGTTCAGGCGTCCGGTGATGCCGTAGGCCGTCATGAACGCCGCCTGCTGCGTGGTGACGGTGCCGATGTTGCCGTTGTCGCGCTTGAGCGTGCCCTCCCAGTAATCCGTCCACTGCTCACGCGTGTAGACGAGCCCCGCGCAAAGGATGCGCTTGTCCATGAAGATGGCGTCGTCGAGACTCTGGGCCTGCAGCATCGAGGTGCTGCCGGCGAGCAGGAACAGCGTGCGGAGTGCGAGGGAGAGCGACGACGGTGCAGCGGAGACTACGCGGCGAGGCCGCAACAGACAGCGAAGGATCATGAGTCAGAGTGGCAACCGAGGAGACGAACGACGTCTGCGTGAATTCCCGAGGCCCGCAACACGAGCCTGCCGCCTCAGGCGGCGGTGACGTTCCTGGTGCGTGCTGCGGTCTGGCTCCGCGCGGGATCGGCCAGCGCCGGTGCATCGGCATCCTGGACGAACTGCACGCAAATGGCGGCCACGATCATGCACAGGCCGCCGAGCATCACGACGTAGAGCGCGGTATTGGGGTTATCGGCGCCGAAGAGGGCACGCGTCAGCGGACCGAAGAACAGCGCCGCCGCGATTTCCGGCAGCACGATGAAGAAGTTGAACACGCCCATGTACACGCCGATGCGGTTGGCCGGCAGCGCACTCGAGAGCATCGCGTACGGCATGGACAGGATCGATGCCCACGCGATGCCGACGCCGACCATCGACAGCAGCAGCAGGTACTGGTTGTGGATCACGTACACGGACAGCAGCCCGGCCGCACCGCAGAGCAGCGCCACGGTGTGTACCGTCTTGCGACTGGTGGCGGCGGCCATTCGCGCCAGCCCCAGTGCGGCGATGAAGCAGGTGATGGAGTAGAACGCGAACGCGAACCCGCCCCACTCCATGCCCTTGGCGTACAGCTCGGACTGCGGGTCGGTGGCGCCGAACACGTGGCGTGCCGTGGCCGGCACGAAGAACAGCCACATGCAGAACAGGCCCAGCCAGGTGAAGGTCTGCACCACCGCCAGTTGGCGCATCGTCTGCGGCATCTCGCGGATCGCCTCGAACACTTCACGCAGCAGTCCCCCCACGCCGAGTCCTTCCTGCTTCGCGCGCTGGAAGGCGGCCATGTCTTCCGGCGGATATTCATCGGTGGTCACCACGGTCCAGATCACCGCCAGCAGGAACACCACCGCGCCGAACTGGAACGAATACTTCACCGTCAACGGGATGCCGCTGACGGTGTTGCCCACCACGCCGAACTTCCCGAGCACGAACGGCAGCGCGTTGGCGAAGCTGGCGCCAACGCCGATCATCAGCGATTGCATCAGGAATCCGGCGGTGCGCTGTGACGCGTTGAGCTTGTCGGCCACGAACGCGCGGAACGGCTCCATCGAGATGTTGATCGAGCCGTCGAGGATCCAGAGCAGGCTGGCCGCCATCCAGAGGGAGCTGGACGTGGGCATGAAGAACAGCGCGATCGAGGCCAGGATTGCGCCGGTCAGGAAATACGGTCGGCGGCGTCCCAGTCGCCCCCAGGTGCGGTCGCTCAAGGCGCCGACGATCGGCTGCACCAGCAACCCGGTCACCGGCGCCGCCAGCCAGAGCAGCGGCACTTCGTCAGGCTTGGCACCCAGCCGTTCGTAGACGGCGGACATGTTGGCCAGCTGCAATCCCCAGCCGAACTGGATCCCCAGGAACCCGAAGCTCATGTTGAAGAGCTGCCGGAAGCTCAGGCGCGGTCTCTCCATCCGGGGAACCTGTGTTCGGGGGGTAGTTCGTAACCTCGGACGTGTGCTCCGGAGGTGCCTCGCATAGACGGCGCGCGGGTTAGCGGGAGAAAATGTGCCGACCGTACTGAGCGTTGTGAAGCGTCAGGCCTAATATATCACGCGCGCGCCGACTCCCGTACGACTAATTTGACCGCCATGCCTCCTCTTTCGCCCTACCGATCCCTGCCAGTCGAGCGCCGAGTGGCGCTCGTGACCTACGAACTCAAGACCCAGAAGGACGCGCGCGCGATCTTCATCCAGCGGCTGGTCGGGCGCGGCGGCGGATTCCGCCCCGCCTCGTTCCAGAACTGGCCCGCCGAGCGCCTCGCCCAGGAAGTGGTGCGCCTGAAGGTGGAGTCGGCGCAGGATGAGCTGGGACTGATGCAGACGCTGTACGTGGATCTCGAGCCGGCCATTCAGGCCTCGTTTCTGGATGCCGCCGGCGTGAAGCACGACAACGGCCGCATCGACGAGGACGCGGAGCCGCCCTTCTGCGCCCCCGACGCCACCGAGCGTGGCGCAGCGGCCGCGATCGCCGCCCACGGTGACGAAGGCGTGCGCTACCTGCGCACGATCCATCGGTACGCGTCCGAATCCTGGCCCGGCCTCGGCGACGTGCTGTCGAAGCTCGACGCCTCCGCGTAGTCGCCGGGCGGCCTGACACCGGAACCTGAACGCGAGCCGCGCGGCGCCCTCACCGGCGCTGCGCGGCTCGCAGCGTTCCGGGCCTCACATGCCAGGCATCTGCATCGCCGGCCCACCGGCGGCGGCCGTGGTGCGGAACGGCACTGGCGCGCGATCGAGTCGGACCGGTGCAGCGCCCTGAGTCAGTCGGTACGATGCGTCGAGCGCCAGTGTCGTGTAGTGGCTGACCGTGCGCGCCTGGTCCGGCCACTGGACGTGTACAGCCGTCACTTTCGTGGCGCGACCGAGCCCCACGTGCAGTTGCAGAGGGCCGGCGCCGAATGAGCCGCCAGTGCGGATCGTGCGGCGAATGCTGCGCGACGCACCACTCGCCTCGACGATGTCGATGCGCACGCGCGCACCGATCGCGGACCGGTTGGCGGCGCGGCCCTCGAGCGTGAGGTTCAGCCACCGCGTGTCCGTCCAACCAGGGTTGGCGAACAGCACGCTGGTGGAGATGTCACCCTCGTACGCGCCGCCGATCATCGCGTAGACATCCTCGTCACCATCGCGATCGAGATCGGCGAAGGCGATGGCGTGCCCCTTCTGCAGGTGCCCGAATCCGCCCGGCAGCGTGACCTCCTGGAATGACGTGCCGCCGACGTTGCGGAACATGCGATTCGGGATCACCGAGCGGAGGTCGGGATTGCCGGTGCCGACGTAGAAGTCCAGGAAGCCGTCGTTGTCCAGATCCCCGTAGTTCATGCCCATCGCGAAGATCACCTTGCGATCGAGGCCGAAACGCTGCGTGACGTCCTCGAACGTGCCGTCGCCGCGATTGCGGTACAGCTTCGCATCCTCGAACGTCACGTCCACATCCCCGACGCGCACTGCCAGAGGCAGCCCGAGATATTCGCGCGCGACCATCTCGTGCATCGCCGAGTTCACGTCGTAGCTCGGCACGAAGAGATCTTCGTGGCCGTCGTTGTCCATGTCGAAGAACCAGGTCGCGAACGAGGCCAGTGGCAGCGTCACGCCCGCCGCGGCCGCGCGCTCCTCGAAGCGCCAGTCGGCCACTGAGGTCCCACCGCGATTCATGTAGAGACGGTTCCGGCCGTAGATCACCGACAGGAAGAGATCGGGCAGGCCGTCGTCGTTCACGTCACCCCACGCCGCCCCCTTCACGAAGTCATCGATCGAGATGCCGACCGACGACGCCACCTCGGTGAAGGTCCCGTTCCCATTGTTGTGGAACAGCTTCGAGGGATGCGACGGACCGCCGTTGATCCTGGAGTACGACTCGTAGCCGACGAACAGGTCGAGGTGCCCATCGAGGTCGAAATCGGCGAACGCCGCCGTATTGGTGGGCCCGGCGCTGCCGAGCCCCGATGCGAACGACACGTCGTCGAACGTGCCATCGCCACGGTTGCGCAGCAGCGACAGGGGGAACGGTCCACTCTCGCGCATCCATGCGCCGCGCAGCACCACGATGTCCACGTCGCCATCGTTGTCGTAGTCAGCGTGCGTTGCATTCAGGCCACCGACGATGCCGGCCAGCCCTGCGCCGGCCGTGCGATCGGTGTAGCCGCCGTGCCCATCGGCGAGGAAGAGGTGCACCGGATCGGCCAGGCCCCAGCTGGTGGTGAACACATCCAGCAGCCCGTCGCCGTTGAAGTCCTCCACATCCAGGCCGCCTGCCTTCCCAGACACGGCCAGTCCCACGATCCCGGCGACATTCGGATAGTTCGGGAAGGCCAGACCACCGCGCGTGGGTGCCAGGTTGCGGATCAGAAACTGCGGCGGCACACCGGCGGGATATTGGCCCAGTTGCAAGTAGGCAATGTTCAGCAGCCACTGCGACCCGCGATCGTCCGGATATTGCCGCAGGAGCTTGGTGTATCGCTCGATCGCACCGCGGGCCCCGGCCTGTTTCGAATGCCGCGCCGCACCCGCCAGCGGCAGGATGCAGATGTTCGCGGCGGCGTTGTCGAGACAGTTCTGCTGCTCGCCAAGGCGCATGTAGGCCACCGCGGTCAGGTCGAAGAACGGCTTCTGGTGCGGCGCGATCTTCTCCCACGTGATGCCGGCATCGCGAATCAGTGATTCGAGGCCGTCGATCGCCAGTTGCGTCTGCCCAGCCTTCAGCTGCTCCTCGGCCAGCAGGAAGCGCGTCTCCAAGGCCTGGTCGCCCGACTGCCCGGTGAGCGCCTGCATCAACGCCGACACACGTGCGCGGTTGAGGAACGGATTGGCATCCGGCTGCAGGAGTGCGCGCGCATTCAGGGCGGCGAGTGAGTCCGCCATGCGCGTGGTACCACTCTCGATCGTGGTGACGGGGGCCGCTGCCGGTCGCGATTCCCCGCAGCCGTGCAGGACGAACACCAGCGCCAGCGCGGCGCACCGATGCACACGCACGTCAGTACCGCGTCGTGGCCGGCTGGAACGTGCGCCAGCTGTGCCAGAACTCCTGGCTGGCCGTGACTGGCGTGAGCACACCACCCGGGCCGCGGCCGGTGAACGCAAAGCGCCCGCGCACGGACACCAGCGAGTCGCCCTCCACCGTGAGACGTTCCGTACTGTCGGGGCGCTGGAAGGCGAAGAAGCTGGCACTGTCCGGTCCCATCGCCAGCACGATCGGCACTCCACCGACCACGTCGTTGATGACACGCTCCCGGCGCAGCTGCTTCCAGTCGTACGCCTTCGCAGCACCCCGAAGCGCGATCCCCACCACCCACGCCTTCTCGCTCCATGACACGGTGTCGGTGCCAGTGAGTCCGCCGACCTTCGTGCCACGCTCGTAGGCGTAGTCCTTCGCATACTCGCTGGCGAAGGCAGGATCACCCTGCATCACCAGCGTCGCCGGGTGCAGCCGCACCCATTGTTTCAGCGACACCTGCACGCTTGGCAACTCGGGCATCGCGACTCCCTTGCGCGGCCCGATGATCGCCTGGCCGTTGGCCTGCCGCCACCAACTGCGCGTGGTCTGGTCCTCGAACATCGCGTTGAAGTGATCCATGCCGACGAGGCGGAACGTCTCGGGTGTGCCATCCACCGTGGGCCGGAACACACGACCGGTGCGACACACAGTGCAATAGCTGACCAGCACCGGCTGGCCCGCGATCGTGTCGCGCACCTGATGGTGATAGCCGATGTACTGCAACGGATACGCGCGCGCCTGGCCGTCGATCTCGACCCCCACCACCAGACGATCCAGCGCCACGGTGCTGGTGGACATCGGCGCCATCACCAGGGTCTCCGGCTGCTTGAAGACCTGGTCGGCGGCCATCTTCACGTTGGTGGCGAAGGCCAGCGCTGCCACCGCGACGAGCGCAATCGGCACCAGTGCGCGCGTCCAGGAGCGTCCGCGCCACGCTGACGTCGCGCCGAGTGCGATCATCAGCGCAAAGGTCGCGCGAGCGACCCAGCGCCAGGTGTACAGTGCATACGCCAGCTCGATGCTGCGCATGCGCTGGCTGCCCGGCAGCGGCATGATGAAGTACACCAGCCCGACTTCGAGCAGCGCGAGCCCGATCACGCCGAGCCAGAAGAGGAGCTTCACCGCACCGCACCCATCGCCGCCAGTGCCAGCGCGACGCCATTGGTCCATCCGAAGCCGTCCTGCGTGGGATACTCACCACCACCAGCCGGCCGCGAGAGGTCGAGCACGTCGTACTTCTCGGTCATCTTGCCGACGCTGGCGTAAGTGCGACGATTCAACGCCAACCACCGATCGCGCGCCATGTCGGCGAGATCGGCGCGGCCATATCGTCGCACACCTTCCATGGCCACCCACTGCAGCGGCGGCCAGCCGTTGGGTGCATCCCACTGCTGTCCCGAGCGGATCAATGTCGTCACGAACCCACCCGGGCGCAGGAAGTCGCGCTCGAGGCGCGCGGCCACCGCGCTGCCCTGCTCCGCCGTCGCGAGGCCGAAGAACAGCGGTGCGGCGGCGGCCATCGTCGGGCGATCGGTCACGCGCTCACCGTTGCGCCAGCGTACGTCGTAGAAGAAGCCCGACTTCGCATCCCACGCCGCCGCCAGCAGCGCCGCGCGCCGCGCATCGGCGGCGGCGGTGAACTTTGCCGCCGCGGCCGCGTCACCGTCCTTGTTCCGGACGCGATGCAACGCCGCGATCGTGCGTTCCATGTGGTACATGAGGCTGTTCAGGTCCACCGGCACCAGATCCACGGTCTCCAGCGAGCGCAGATCAGTGGTATCCCGCATCCAGCGACTCGAAAAATCCCACCCACTCTCGGCGGCCGCGCGGATGTTCCGGTAGAACGGCTCGCGCTTCGCTTCCGGCAGCTTCATGCCGAGTTCGAAGTCTTCGCGGTACGATTCCGGTCGCGGTTCGGGACGGTCGTCCCAGAAACGGTTCAGCAGCGCACCGTCGCGCATGCGCACCACGCGACGGTTGGCGGTGCCTGGCTTCAGTGCATCCGCACCGTCCATCCAGAAGCCGTACTCCGCTGCCATCGCATCCAGGTACTTGAGCGCCTGCGCGGTGTCGGTGGCGGTGGCGTAGAGCCCGACCATCGCCGCGAAATACGGTGGCTGGCTGCGGCTCAGGTAGTAGGTGCGATTGGCGTTCGGGATGTGGCCGACGGTGGTGATCAGGTGCGCG
>JANMON010000367.1:0-4058 GCA_031369265.1 Gemmatimonadaceae bacterium
CGAAGGCGCCTCCGACCACCCGTACGAGATGCCGCACGTGTTCGTGGACGTGCACAACGAGAAGGTGAACGTGCCGGTGCAGTGGTGGCGCAGTGTGGGCCACACGCACACCGCCTTCGCGGTGGAGATGTTCGTGGACGAGATGGCGAAGGCAGCGGGCAAGGATCCGCTGGAGTTCCGCCGCTCGATGCTGGGGAAGGATCCGCGCCGCCTGGCGGTGCTGAACCTGGCCGCCGAGAAGGCAGGCTGGGGCTCGGTGTTGCCGGCCGGCCGCGCGCGTGGCATCGCGGTGCACAAGTCGTTCGACACCTATGTGGCGGAAGTGGCCGAGGTGTCGCTGGAGAACGGCGTGCCACGCGTGCACAAGGTGACGTGTGCAGTGGACTGCGGCATCGTGGTCAATCCCGACGTGGTGCGGGCGCAGATGGAAGGTGCGATCGCCTACGGCCTGAGTGCGGCGCTGTTCGGCAAGATCGACATCGACAAGGGTCGCGTCGTGAGCACCAACTTCGATCGTTACCGCGTGCTGCGGCAGCGTGAAATGCCGGTGGTGGATGTGCACATCATGCCCAGCACCGTTGCGCCCACGGGCGTCGGTGAACCGGGCACGCCGCCGATCGGTCCGGCGGTGGCGAATGCACTGCTGGCGCTGACGGGCAAGCCGACGCGTGTGTTGCCGTTCGTCGGATGACCGGCATGCGCCCGCTCACGTTGTTCGCTGCTGCAGCGCTCCTCCTCGGCGCGGTGCCGCCGCAGCGTGAGGTGGCACCGCCGCGCAAGCCGGTGCAGCACCGACTGATGCCGTCGCCGTCCACCGTGGTGGTCGGCTATTACTGGGCCGAGGCCAAGCCGGTGCTGCACATCGCATCCGGCGACGAGTTGGTGGTCGGCACGTTGATCACGTCCACACCGGCACGTCTCGAAGGCGCGGGGGTGAAACCGGCCGACGTGGAGCCAGCGCTGCGTGCGATCATCGACAGCGTCACGGACAAGGGCCCCGGTGGCCACATCCTCACCGGGCCGGTGTACGTGGACGGCGCCGAGCCGGGTGATGTGCTCGAGGTACGGATCAGGAAGGTGGAGTTGGCGATTTCATATGCTTACAACGCATTCGGACCGACCAGCGGCTTCATCCCGGAAGACTTCCCGACGCGGAAGATGCGCATCATTCCGCTCGACCGGCGGGCGATGATGGCGCGCTTCGCACCGGGCATCGACATCCCGCTGCGACCGTTCTTCGGCAGCATCGGCGTGGCACCGCCGCCGTCGATGGGTCGGATCAGCAGTGCGCCACCGGATGTGCACGCGGGCAATCTGGACAACAAGGAGCTGGTCGCCGGCACCACGCTGTTCATCCCCGTGCACGTGCCGGGTGCGTTGCTGGAAGTGGGTGACGGACACGCCGGCCAGGGCGACGGCGAGGTGGACATCACCGGGCTCGAGACGTCGCTCACGGGCACCTTCGAGATCATCGTGCGCAAGGACATGAAACTGTCCCTGCCGCGTGCCGAGACACCGACGCACTGGATCACGATGGGCATGAACAAGGATCTTGTCATCGCGACCAAGACCGCGCTGCGGCAGGCGATCGACTTCCTGGTGACGGAGAAGGGAATGACGCGCGACGATGCCTACATGCTCACCAGCGTCGCGTGCGACGTACGTATCACGCAGCTGGTGGACGGCAACGTCGGCGCCCACGTGATGATCCCGAAGCACATCTTCACCACGCCACGCACGCGCTGATCACCGCGGGCGCTCTGGCGCGCGCGCGATGCGATGCACGTCGTACTTCGGCAAGCGTGGTGGACGGAGCCGTAGCGCGTTGGCGGTGAAGTCGTTCACGAACTCCTCGCGCGTCGGGTCCCACAACACCGGCCGCCGGAGCTTCATCGCGATCCACGCCGTGGCGCAGGCCTGCAGGCTGCGCGCGGCCTGGTCGATCGGCGCAATCGGATCCTGGCGCGCCAGCACCGACTCCAGCCAGTTGCGATAGTGATCAGTGCTCTCCTTCCAGCGCGTCGCGCCCACCGGATACGGAGCGGTGAACAGGCGCATGTCGGAGGCATCCAGCGCCTTCTCCGCCTTGGGCGCTGCCGGGTCGCTGCGCGTGACCTGCACTGGCCCGCGGGCGCAGAAGATCCAGCCGTCACCGCCTTCGAAGCGCAGGCCGTTGGGATAGCTGTCGTCGAGGATCACCGTCACGCCGTTGGCATACTGCATCTCGACGTGATAGCCGCGATGCACGGTGAACATGTCACGGACCATGAAGTCGGCGCGCCCCGTCACCAGCGTCGGCCCTGAAAGCTCGAGCCCCATCGCCCACTGCGCGATGTCGAGGTGATGCGCACCCCAGTTGGTGATCATGCCGAGGCCGAAGTCCTCGGTGGTGATCCAGCCGGGACGGCCGTAGCCACGTTGTGGATGGACGCGGTCCTCCATGTACGCCTGCTCGGGGGCAGGGCCAAGCCATGTCTCGTAATCGAACGTTGTGGGCACGGGCTGCGCTTCCGGCGGGCGCCCCTTCGGCTCGTCGCGTCCGATGCCGATGCGGATGGTGCGCAACGCGCCGATGCGTCCATTGCGTACCGCCTCGCTGGCCAGACGAAACGTCTGCCATGGATTCGACGAGCGCTGCTGGCTGCCGACCTGCACGATGCGTTGCCGCGAACGCACCACCGTGCGCAGCGCGATCGACTCGGCGATGTCGTACGTCACCGGCTTCTGCACGTACACATCCTTGCCGGCCATCGCTGCCTGCGTCGCTACCAGCGCGTGCCAGTGATCGGGCACCGAGACGATCACGGCATCGATGTCGATGCGGGACAGCACCTGCTGGAAATCCGCGTAGGCCTGCACCTGCACCACACTTTCGCCCTTCGCGCGATAGAACTGCGTCACTTCCGCCTGCGCGGCGGTGCGCCGGTTGGCATCCAGGTCGCAGACCGCCACCACGCGACAGAGGTCGTGCGCCATGGTGCCGCGCATGTCTTCCAGGCCCATGCGGCCGCAGCCGATCTGTGCCACCGTGATGGTGCGACTGGGCGGCGTACCGCCACCGAACAACCAGGTGCGCGGGATGTAGGTGGGCAGCAGCATCGCCGCCGAGCCGGCGGCCGAGGTGCGGAGAAACGATCGGCGCGAGGTGTCGGTCATGGGAGGTTCGTCGGTCACGGAAGCACCCGCAGCTTGATCGAGCGGAACGACACTGCATTGCCGTGATCCTGCAACAGGATGTGGCCGCGCCTGGCCTCGCCGAAGTTGGGCCAGCTCACGTACTTGCTGTGGCTCACCAGTGCGCGCCACTGTTGCGTGCCACGCTCATACTGCACGGTGCGGAAGCCGTTCAGCCAATGCTCCACCTGTGCGCCGCGCACGACGATGCGGGCCTGGTTCCACTCGCCGATGGGGTTGGGCCGTCGGTTGATGGGCGCGATGAGGTCGTACAGGCCACCGTTGGTGCGATTGCCGACCACGCCCAGCTTCGCATCGGGATGCCGCGCATCGTCCAGCAGCTGGAACTCGGTGCCGATGGCGCTGCCTTCGCCGGTGTTGAGGGCGGTGTTGACGAAATACTTGATGCCGCTGTTGGCGCCCGGCGTGAGCTTGTATTCGAGCATCAGCTCGAAGTTCTCGTATTCCGCCGTGGTCACGATGTCGCCACCCGCGGCTGCCTCGCGGCCTTCGGTCTGCAGCACCGAGAGCACGCCATCACGCATCTCCCACCCCTGTGCGGGAAACGTGGTGAGCTTGGCGCCACGCCAGCCGGTGCTCGTCTTCCCGTCCCACAGCAGCGTCCAGCCGGCCGCCTTCTCGCGCGCGGTGAGCGTGTTGGGAATGCGGTTGAATTGCATGCCGCTGCTGCCTGGCGGCGTGCGCACCGCGGTGAGGTCGCTGGTGCGGATGCGCAGGTTGCGGAACTGCACCGCCTTGCCCGCGCGTGCGCTGTCGGATCCGATGTCGTGCACCTGCAGCGCGATCAGGCCGCGCGGGGAGAGATCATCGATGATGTCGGCCGCTGGCACACCGTTCACGAAGGTTCGGATGGAGGTGCCGAT
>JANMON010000015.1:0-20701 GCA_031369265.1 Gemmatimonadaceae bacterium
CCGTGAGCCCGTGCGCCACGGTGGACTTTCCCGACGCGATGTTCCCGGTCAACGCGACGAGGAGCATTTAAAGCGCGTCCCCATCATCTGTCGAGTCCGCTTCGTCGGGGTCGGTTAGGTCGCGAGGGGTGCTGGCGAGCACTGTCTTGGCGGCCTCGAGTGCGGACGACGGCACCATCAGTGAGACGCCCATCGCCGAGTAGCCTTGAAAGGCGGAGCCGAAGAGTCCGACCGAATCATTGCTGCGGATGATCGAAGGGATGCCGGCCGTGTCGAGCACGGCCACCGCGATGCTGGCCTCCAGCTCGTTGCCGAAATCCTGACATTTCACCCACTGCGGACGGGAGGAGGAGGGCATGGCGCGGGCTGGAGGGTGGCGGCGGGAGCGAATCGCTCGGCGAACGTACCCTGGCCCGCGCCAACCTGCACCGGTGGGCGGGTGGCCAGCGGTCGAGGTTGCCGCTCTTTCATCCGCTCGTCTGGGAATGACGCCCAGTCCGACCCTTCCGGAGGCACGCCCTTTGGCCGATCACTCCCGCTCGCTGCCTCGCGGCCAGTCCTTTCTCGGACTCCTTCTGGTGCTGCTGGTCCTGACCCTGCTCACGGCCTACGCCGCCACGCGGGTGGACCTGACGCGGTACCGCTCCGACGCGATGGCCAAACAGGCCGCCACCGTGTTCGCCGCCGCGGCCCGAGCAGCGAGGCAGCAGCGCATGGACGTGCTGGTGAAGGTCGATTCCGCCGGCCGACGCGTGTCGGCGCTGCACGACCGGAATGGCAACGGGCGGATGGATGCCGGCGAATCGGAGGTCTGGACGGCACTGGACGCGGCCACCGGAATCGTGGACCCGCCGCAGTCGTTGCCCGGTCGGGGCGGCGCCACGGATCGTGTCCTGTTCCGCCGCGCCGGGGGGGCCAAAGGCGACTTCGTGCTCTACCTGACCAGCGACGCCACGGCGCCGACGGCATGGCGTGCGGTGCGGATCGGCCGCCACAGCACCGTGGTGGAGCTCTGGCGCTTCGACGGCACCCGCTGGGCGCGCGGTCGCACCTGATTCGCGGCGGCTCCGCAGCGCGGCGGAGCCAGGATGGCGACGGACGGTCGGCCCCGCGTCGCCCGGTCAGGGACCCAACTGTCACGAATTCAGGCCACCCCTTGCCAGCTAGCGACCTCAACCATAAGCTCCGAGTGAAGGCACACGTTCGGGTTCGGGGGATCGCCTAACGTTCAGCCAAGGGGTTGCAGCGTGGAGCAGCAGGGGAACCGACGCGGGTTCTCGATGATCGAGCTGGTGGTGGTGCTGATCATCATGGGAATCGTGGCACTGATGTCCGTGCCGAAGTTCGACCTCTCGCACATGCGCGCCAATGCGGCATTGCGGCAGCTGTCGATGTTCTTCATGCAGGCGCAGCGGACCGCGCTGGCGAAGCAGTACAACGTGCTCGTCAGCGTTGATGCCGCCAACAATCGGGTCCGGTTGGTCGAGGATCGGAACAACTCCGACACCTTCGACGCGGGCGACCGCATGACGTGGACTGCCCTCGAGCCGGGCGTGCAATTCACCGCCACCACGGTGCCGCTGGACGGGATGACGGGCACCGTCACGTTCGTCAGGACGAGGACGATCGACGGGTTTCCCTCCGTGATCTTCCGACGCAACGGCGCCGCCAGTTCGGATGGTGCGATCTTCTTCACATCCAAGCTGACGGATCCCGGCTCGATGCGCGCGATTGCGATCACGCAGAGCACTGGCCGGGCCGACGCCTACAAGTTCGATGGGGCCGCCTGGGTCCTGGGTGGCGCATGACGACACCACGCGAGCGTTCGACGCGCCGGCCTGTCGGCGGGCCATTGCGTCCCGGGTTCTCGCTGGTGGAGGTCATCGTCGCGTCCGTCATTCTCGGCGCGGCGTTGCTCTCGATGGCCGGCTTCACGGTGAAGTACCAGCAGATCGATGCGTCCACGCGCTTCATCGTCCGCGCGCAGCAGGCCGCCAATGAGCGCCTCGAGCGGGTGCGGGCGGCGCAACCCTACCTGTCGCTCGACACCATGCAGACCGTCGAGAGCACGATTGTCGGATTGCCTGGCTACATGCGCACCACGACCGTCACGCACATCGGCGGCAGCGCTGCCGACACGGTCGACTACCGGGTCATCACGGTGCAGGTGCGCACTCCTGGTGTGGCGAGATATGTGACGAAGACGTCGATCGTGGGAGCCTTCTGATGACGCGCTCAGGCTCAGCCCCTCATGTGCCGCGGCGCCACGGCGTCACCACCATCGAGTTGCTGGTCGCGATCACGGTCACGCTGATCATCGTGGCCATCGTGGCGCCCCTCTACCGGGCGCAGACCAGCTCAGTCACCCGCACCGCCGGTCGTACCGACGCCACACGCTCGGCGACCTTCGCGGTGGATGCCATCGAGCAGGACATGCGGAACGCCGGTGTCGGTGTCTTCGACGGGCAGCCGCTGCTGGTGCGGGGATCCGTCGACGCCGTGTCGTTCAATGCCAACATGGTGACGGCACGCACCAATGACCTGGTGGCGGTCTTCTACGACCCGGACGCCGACCAGACGGCACTCGGTGCGCTGCAGCCGACAACGTCGGTGACGCTGCCGAATTCCTCGGTCGTTTATCCGACCGCTGCCTACAGCAGCAACGCGGAAACGATCAGCTACTACACCCGCGCCGACACCGGTGCCTCACCGATCGCTGGCGCATCACGCGTGGTGCTCTATCGCAAGGTGAACCGGCAGTCGGAGGAGGTGATCGCCCGCAACCTCCTCCAGACGGCCTCGGTGCCGATGTTCCGGTACTACCGCCGCAGTCTCTCCGGTGTGCTGATCGAGATCACCGGAACGGCACTGCCGCTCTACCACGCCGCCGCACGTCATGCGTCGGCGCCAGACACCGGCGCCACGGCGGCGATCGATTCGGTCGCGGTGGTGCGCCTGAGCGTGATCAGCATGTATCGCGATCCGAGGGGCAGGGCCATCGTGGACACCGTGCAACGGAACATCCGCATCGCCAACCAGGGACTTCTGCAGCGCGCGCAGTGCGGTGAAATCCCGCTCACACCTGGTGCTCCGACGCTCTCCGTCATCACGCTGGCCGGATTGCCTGCCGTCAGGCTGGCGTGGGCGGCCAGCACCGATGAACTGTCCGGCGAGCGCGACGTCGAGATGTACGCCGTGTACCGGCGGCTGAGTGGCAGTATCGACTGGGGTGAACCGCTCGCCAACGTGCCCGGGGCCGGCGTCGCGTCGCTGCAATACATCGACAACACGGTGGCCACTGGCGTCCAGTACGACTTCGCGATCTCCGCGCTCGACTGTACTCCGGCGCCATCGGCCCTCACGGCGGCGTCCACCATCCTGGTGCCATGATGCTTGCTTCCTCACGCTTTCCCGATCGTCGCGACGCCGCGCCTCGCGCCGCCCGTCGTGGCATGGCCATCGTGGTCACGCTGATGCTGACGTTCGCGCTCGGCGCACTGGCCCTGTCGGCCGTCTATCTCTCCAGCGGCACGCGCATCGCCAGCGGCCTGTCGAATCGTGCCGCCGATCTGCAGTACGCTGCCGATGCCGCGCTGCAGATGGGCAAGAGCTACATCAACGCCGACCCTGACGCGATGCCGGCCACCGGCTATCGTGAAATCACGTTCAACGGCGGCGTGTTACAGGATGCTGCCGGCGCCCCGATCCCGGGCATTTCCGTCCGCGTCTGGGTCGGTCCCACCGGTGCCACCTCGGGTCAGTTCGGAGCGTTCGGTTCACTGTTCGCCGAGGCGACCGACCGCACCGGAGGGAAAGTCGTCCGGCGCCTCGAGCTGGCGCAGGAGAATTTCGCGCGCTTCGCGTACTGGTCGAACCGCGAGCAGAACGGTGGTGGTCCGATCGTGTTCGGCGGTGGCGACGTCATCTTCGGACCGACGTGGTCCAATGACACCGTCCGCATCAACGCCAAGGGAGCGCTCCCATTCTCGGCGCAGTTCCGCGACGACTTCGGGACGGCCAGGATCGTCCTGCAGGCCGACCAGGCCGACTTCTGGAAGGGATACACCCAGAACGGCAAGCCGATTCCGCTGCCGGCGCCTTCGGCCCTCGCCAGCCTGCCAGGCTATGCCACCAGTGGGCGCCTCAACTTCACGGCACCGACCAGCGGCAACGAGACCACGACGCGCATGCGCATCGAGTTCGTGAACATCGACATCGACAACGATGGCAGCGACGTCGATCCGCAGGATGGCTTCATGCGCGTGTACACCACCAGCAGCGGTTCGGCGCAGGCGATCGCCTGGGTGCGCGGTGACCAGGAGATACCGGGGCAGGCCTCGGACGTGGTAAACCGTCGCGGCCTCTGCGGCGAGTGGGTAAACGTGCCCGGCTTCGGCGACCGCTTCTTCACCTCGCCGGCGCACGAGAACCCGGGCGTGCGCACCTGGCTCATCGCGCGGTTCCAGGCCGCACCGCTGTCGCTCTCGGCCAGCGCGGCCACCAACCTGGCCAACGCCCTGCTGTTCAAGGGATCCGCACTCACGAGTTCCGAAACGCAGACGATCCTGTCACGCAATGGATCGATCCTGGCCAGCAATCGCTCGCAGTGTTTCCTCGGGGGAGCACCCGAGTTGAACTGGAATGCCTCCGGTGGTGCCTCGTACGGTGGGAGCAGCACGTCATTCCTGGCCACCGACGCGTATGGCGCATGGCAGACCTACGGCGGCACCATCGATGCGCGGGTGGTGGCCCGCCGCGGAGCCACGGAAGCGCAGTACCTCTTTCCGCTGCATCGTTCCGTGAATCCAGGCGCTCGCGGCGTGATCAATGTCACGGGCACCACCGGCGTCAGTGGCAATCTCTCCGGGCGCATCACGATGCACACCACCGGGACTGCGGTGGTGCTCGACGACATCAAGTACAGTACGAATCCTGCCACCAGCGGCCGGTGCGTCGATGTGCTCGGCATTTTGTCGGACCGCGATGTCGTGGTTGCCGACAACCTGTTAAACAACCAGGGCGACGTCGCGATCGGCACTGGCACCACCTACCGCCTCATGGACGACACCAAGGATCTCACGCTGCATGCGGTGGTGATGACGCTGAATACGTCCTTCCGCGTCGAGCGACACACTGCCGGGCCGACCACCGGCAATCCCTGCAACGGCGTTGAGAAGGGGCGCGGCTGTCTAGCCTTGCTTGGCGGCCTGATTCAGGAGGCGCGTGGCGCGGTCGGCGTCACCACCGGTTCGGGGTTCGGAAAGCAATACACGTATGACCGGTGCGCGAACCTGCGGCCACCGCCGTACTTCCCCACGACGGGCCGGTATCTCGATAACCGATACATGGAAGTCGATCCTGTCGGGTTCAGTATTTCGAGCACAATGGCCCGGCTGACACCCTCGCCCTGATTGCGGTGGGTACCATTGCTCGAACGCCCCGCCGATTCAATCATCGGCGGGACGTTTGGAGTTCCGTTGCGACTGGCGTCCTACAGCAGCGGCACCTGCGTCGCATCGTCGCGCACCACGCAGTGGCACGCGCGGCACCGCGCCTCGTACGACTGCGCCGCACCGACCATGATCGTCGGTGAATCCCAGCGCGCCGGCTTGCCGTCGATCAGCCGCTGGTTGCGGCTGGCCGGATTGCCGCACAGCACGCAGATCGCGTGCAGCTTGGTCACCGCCTCCGCCACCGCCATCAACTGCGGCATCGCGCCGAACGGCTCGCCGCGGAAATCGGTGTCGATGCCGGCCAGGATCACCCGCCGGCCCCTTTCCGCCAGCGCAGTCGCCAGCGAGATGATCCCGGCATCGAGGAACTGCACCTCGTCCACCGCCACCACCTGCGCCATCGAATCCAGTTGCTGCGCGATCTGCGACGCCGAATCCACCGGGTTCGCCTCCAGGTCACGACCGTCGTGACTGGAGACGTTGTACAGCCCGGCGTACCGATCGTCGAGATGGCTCTTGAACACCTGGACGCGCTTGCGGGCAATCGTCGCCCGCCGCACACGTCGCATCAGCTCCTCACTCTTGCCGCTGAACATCACTCCGGCGATCACCTCGATCCAGCCGCCGGAGGATGTGACGAAGCCATCACTCAAAGTGTTCAGTCCTCAGTGCGTGACGGCTTGCGCGAGTTGCGCAGGCGCTCGGCGCGCTCGGCGAAATCGTTGCCTTCGGTGCGCGGACCCGACGGCGCATCGCTGCGGTCGCGCGTGAAGCCACGACCGGTCGGAGCACCACCTTCACGCGGGGCACGCGTGAAGCCACCGCTCGACGGACGGGCCGGACGCTCGTCGCGGCTGAAGCCACCACTGCGCGGCGGACGCGACGACGTGCGGTCATCGCGGCTGAAGCCACCTTCACGCGGCGGACGGGCCGGGCGATCGTCGCGTGAGAAGGCCGGACGCGACGGACGTTCGTCGCGGCTGAAGCCACCACTCGACGGACGGGCCGGACGATCCTCGCGTGCGAACGGCGGACGTGACGGACGCTCGTCGCGATTGAAGCCACCGCTCGCCGGACGGGCCGGGCGATCATCACGCGAGAAAGACGGACGCGCCGGACGATCGTCGCGCGAGAACGCGGGACGTGCCGGACGGTCGCCGTCATCGCGACGCGGATAGCCGCTGCGCTCACGCGGTGCACCACCCTCGTCACGACGGAACGCCGGACGTGCCGGACGATCGCCGCGATCACGTGAGAAGCCACCCGACGACGGACGGTCGCTGCCACCGCGACGCGGCGGCGCGCTGCGCTGCGAACGCAGCGGGCCGGCGCGATCGATGCGCGCGATCACCTGACGGTTGCGCATCGTGCTGGCGTTCATCGCCGCCACGATCTGCTCGGCATGCGCGCCGGAGACTTCCACCAGCGTGTGGCTGTCGCGCATGTCGATGGTGCCCACCACGCTGCGATCGAGCCCGCTCTCGCCGGTGATCGCACCCACGAACGACGATGCGGTGGCGCCATCATCGTTGCCGATGTTGAACCAGAGCACCTGGAACTCGGGGGGCGGACCATCGTTGCGCGGTGCGGCAACCGGCGCGGCTTCCATCGCCGGTGCCTCGTGCGACATCGGCGCCGATTCCTGCGCGGCGGTCGCGGCCAGCGCGCGCTTCACTTCCTTCGGCTGCGCGGTGGTGACGCCGATGCGCAGCGCCTTGGCCGTCTCACGCTCACGCTCCAGCAGGCGCAGCGCGGCGGCTGCGATCTCCAGCGCATCGTTGTCGTCCAGCAGCGGCTCGAGCGCAGCCAGCTCACGTGCACTCACGCCATCGGCGAGGATCTTGCGCAGTTCACCCATGCGTGCGCCGTCGCGGCCGACGGCATGCGCCATCGTGTCGGGCAGCACGTAGTACGTCAGCGAGCCACCGGTCAGCAGTGAGCGCAGGTGCGCCACCTGGCGCGGCGTCACCAGCGCGATGGTCTGCACCGGATGGCCACCCATCGCGGCATCCAGCGCGGCACGCGTGGCCGGCACGTCGTAAAGCACGCGCAAAGCGCTGTGCGTCTCCACCGTCCCGCTGGTGGCTTGCACGTCACCGCTGGCCGTGTAGCCCAGCGCGCGCAGCGCGGCGTTGGCCTCGGTGACCTGTGCCGCTTCCGGCGCCACCACGATCGTGGACGGCGCATTCACGGCATCCAGCACGCGACGCAGCGCGGCGGTGCGCGTCCCGGCGCTCACCAGCACGTACTGCAGGCTGATCGGTGCGCTGCCGTCGGCGACGACATCGTCACCCACGCGGCGCGGGCGCTTCATGTACGACTTCGCGAAGGCCGTCACGGCATCCGTCTCGCCGGCCATGCTGACCGTGCGTGCGCCATCCTTCGGCAGCTCGGTCATGAGGGTCGTGATCGCCGGCTCGTCCACCAGCGCCAGCGTCAGGTCGGCCTGCAGCACGAACAGCTGCGCGACCTTGTCCAGCTTTAGCAATCCGCTTGGCAGCAGTGCGGCGATGTCGGCAGGCGCACCGACGATGGCGGCGGGCGGGTTGGCCAGCAGGCGGGCACCGCGGGCGGCAGACGTCACCGGCACCAGCACCGGGGCGGCATCGCCGGCAGGCAACACGGCCTGTGCGACAGCCAGCGCCGTATCGGCATCCGGAACCAGCACCAGCAGGTGCACGCCCGCTTCACCGGCGGGGATGCGCTCGAGTGCAGGCTGCACGAGGGAGATCATGGCCGCCACGGTGGGCGGGGCAGTGAGGACCACCTGCTGACTGCGGGTGACCTTCGGGGTCGCGGGAGTTGCGGTATCTGACTTGGGCACGATGGCCTCGACGTGGCGGGAAATGCGGATGCCGGCGGGCCGGACTGCGGCGCGCGGGAACGGAGCTGGATGTCAAACATCGGACTGCAATCCGCCCTGGCCGCGGGCTCGCAACACAGCGCACTGTCGCGCGCCTCTGCCGGCCACCGGGGGTTCCGTTGCCGCCCTGCGGCGGCGGATTAGCATACGGAAGCCCAGCAAGGTACCCAGAAAACCGCCGCCGCCCAACCTGCCCCGCATGCCCGTCGAGTTCGTCCCCTCCCCGAACGTCGCCCAGCTTCGCCCCTCCGCGACCATCGCCGTCTCGGCCCGGGCCAAGGCGCTCAAGGCGCAGGGGCGCCAGATCATCGACCTCGGCGTGGGTGAGCCGGACTTCGACACCCCCGACTTCGTGAAGGCCGCCGCCGCCCGCGCGGTCGCCTCGGGACAGACCAAGTACACCGCCACCGAAGGCATCCTGCCCCTCCGCGAAGCCATCGCCTCGCACGCGGCGGCGCGCTGGGCCGGCGCCGACGCCGACGCGCCGGCCGCGCTGGACGTGGTGGTCAGCAACGGCAGCAAGCAGACCCTCTTCAACGCCTGCTTCTGCCTCTTCGGCCCCGGCGACGAGGTCCTGATCCCGACGCCGGCCTGGACCAGCTACGTCGAGATCGTGGCGCTGGCCAAGGCCACGCCGGTCGCCGTGCTGGGTGATCCGGCCAACGGGTTTCAGGTCACCGTGGCCGACCTCGAAGCCGCGGCCACGCCGCGCACCCGAGGCATCATGCTCAACTCGCCCAGCAATCCCACCGGCGCCACCTGGGCTGCGCAGGTGCTGAAGGACATCCTGAGCCTCGCCCGCGCGAAGGGCTGGTGGGTGCTGAGCGACGAGATCTACCGCCGCATCTCGTACGAGGTGCCTGCGGCGTCTGCATTTGAACTGACCACCGATCGTTCCAACCTGATCGTGATCGACGGCGTGGCGAAGTCGTATGCCATGACCGGCTGGCGCATCGGCTGGGCGGTGGCACCGCGCGCGGTGGCGAAGGCGATGACCGACCTGCAGAGCCACACCACCTCGAACGCCGCCACGCCGAGTCAGTACGCCGCGCTGGCCGCGCTGACGGAGCGCGATGCGGCCGAGGAGTGCATCACGGCGATGGTGCGCGCGTTCCGTGCCCGTCGCGACGCGGCAATGGCGATCCTGAACGAAGAAGGCGCACCGCCGTACATCCACCCATCGGGCGCGTTCTACTTCTTCATCGACGTCAGCGCGATTCCGAACGGCGGTGACGACGCTGGTGGCGTGTTTGCCACGCACATGCTCGAGGAACACAACGTGGCCATCGTGCCTGGCACCGCGTTCGGCACCCCGGGCTGGGTGCGCCTCAGCTACGCCGCCGCCGAAGCCGATGTGCTGGAGGCGATGCGCCGCATCGTCACCGCCTATCGTGCGATGATGTCCGTGCCCGCCTGATCGTCCTCACCTCATTCAGACCCACGCAATGATCACGACGATCGTGCTGATCCAGGCCAGTCCCGCCAGCATCCCGGCCACCGCCGTCGCACTGGCAGAGATCAAGGGGGTCGCCGAGGTCTATTCGGTGAGCGGTGCGTGGGACCTGGTGGCGATCGTGCGCGTGCCGGACCTGGACGACATCGCCCATGTGGTCACCGAGGAATTCACCAAGGTGCCGGGCATCGTGCGCACGCAGACACTGACCGCCTTCCGCGCCTACTCGAAGAAGGATCTCGAGCAGGCGTGGGACCTCGGCGTGGAGTGAGCAGCACCGCGCCCGCTGCCGGGCGCGCGCTGGAGTCGGCGCGCAGCGCACTGCGTGCCTCGCTTGGAGATCGCGTGCGCAGCGCCGGCCCCGATCGCACCGAGGCACTGGCGATGGATGGCACCCCGCTGCTGGAGCACGCGGCGGTGATGCTGGTGGGTGGTGCACTGTCCGTGCGGAACGTGCCCACGCCTGCACACGCCACCTTCGAAGGTTTTCTCGACGGCATCCAGCGCAGCACCACCGTCGCCTATGTCGATGGTGTACCGCTGCTGCACGGCACCGCTGCCGCCGCGATCCGCGAGCGCGACACCGATGGCCGCATGCGCACCAAGCGCACCCCCTCGGTGGATCACGCCGTGTACGCCTCCCGCGCACTGCTCGGTGATACCACCTGGTCGCTGCTGGACGACATCCTGGGCACGCGCGGCCAGTCGGTTCGCGACAGCGACAACAACCTGCCGATTCCATCACGGCATCCGTCATCGCTGCTGCGGCAATCGCTCGATGCACTTTCACGCGTGCGCAACGACCTCGAACGGGCGATGGGCGACGCCTGGTGTGATGCGCACCCCGCGCGACCGCTCTACGTGGATGGATCGCTGCGCACCAGTCACGCGATGATGCGCAGCGACGGCGTGGTGGGCGTGGTGAAGAGCCACGCCACGCTGTACGTGCCAGACGACGTTCTGCCGCTGGTCAGCGCACTCGGGGCGGGGCAGCGCACGTCGGTCATTGCAGCACTGGACGCTGCCGACCGACCGCGCTTCTTCACCTGGTACCTGCGCCTGCGCAGCGCCGCCGGCCGCGATCCGTTCTTCGGCCTGATCCGCGCCGAGACCGGCGTGCGTGATGACGACGCGGCCACAGTCGAGGCACGCGCCGACACGCTCAGTGCCTGGCTGCTCGCCGAACGCGCGCCGCTGGCCAAGCCTGACGCGCGCTGGGACGTGATGCCGTATGCCATCCGTGACTGCGAAGTGTATCTCCGCGCCGTCGCCTGAATTCTTCCGTGTTTTCCTGGAGCAGTTCCCCGTCATGATCGATACCCCGGACGCCGAGGTCCGCCGCCCGCTGGGGCGCGTGGTGGCCACCGAGCGTCGGCCCAACACGCCGCACGAGTTCCACTTCTGGACCGCGCTGGATGCCAACATCGGCATCGGCACGATCGTGCGCGTGGATGGCAGCGTGGCGGTGAACGGGCACCTGCCGCAGATCTTCGGCGTGGTGATGGAGGGGCAGAGCTGGACCGACATGCTCTCGCCGCTGGATGACGTGCTGGGGCGCGACGGGCAGCCCGATGGTGGCCTGGTGGCGACGCAGCGCACCGAGATCCGTCTCTACACCGCCAGCGTGCTGCGCCACATGCCCGACGAGCCGCTGCAGCCGGTGCCGATGGGCACCGTCTGGCTGGCCGACGATCATGACATCGCGCTGGCGTTGCGCATGGACGGCTACGTCGGCAAGACGGCGATCCCAGTGGGCCTCTATCGCTCCGGCGGCACCGAGAGCCCGGTCTATCTCGACGCCGATTTCCTGCTCGGTCCCGAGGCCGCGCACCTCAACATCACCGGCGTGTCGGGACTGGCCACCAAGACCAGCGCGGTGGAGTGGCTGCTGCAGTCCATCTTCGCGCACTTCCCCGCCGACAAGGGCTCGGTGGCGGCGGTCTGTTTCAACGTGAAGGGTCCCGACCTCCTCTATCTCGACCAGCCGGCCACGCTGGCCGAGGAGGATGCGGCGATGTACGCCAAGTTGGGCGTGCCGGCGGAGCCGTTCCAGAACGTGCGCTACTACGCGCCCTACGATGCGGCGCTGCGCGGACTGGCCACCATTCGCAGTCACGAGGCGCTGCAGCACAACGTGCAGCCGCTGACGTGGGGTTTGAAGGAAGTGCTGCAATACGCTGTCACGCTGCTGGATCGCGAGGACATCGACGCCAAGGCCGACGCGCTGATCGACTTCATCACCGATCGCGTGGTGGGCCAGAAGTTCAGCGACCCGTTGCTGGGTGGCGAGATGATCGTGCAGACGTTCGCCGACCTCGATCACTGGTTCCGCACCCTGCTCGATGCGCTCGAGCGCAAGGATGCGCAGAGTTGGCGCACGCATCACGTGGCGACGATCCGCAAGGTGCGGAATCGCCTCGTGAACCTGGCCACGCGCTGTGCGGGCCTGGTGACCGATGGCGCCGACGTCAGCGACCTGCCATTCGGCACCTTCACTGATCGCTCCGTGCACGTGATCGACGTCGCCAACCTGGAGGAGGATGCCCAGGGGCTGATCTTCGCGCGCGTGGTGAGCAAGCTGCGGGAACATCTCGAGCGCCGCGACCTGGGCGTGAACCACGTGGTCGTGTTCGTGGACGAGTTGAACAAGTACGCTCCCAGCGACGGTCCCGAGACCTACGTGCGGCGCATGCTGCTCGACATCGCGGAACGGGGGCGGTATCTCGGCATGGTGCTGTTCTCGGCGCAGCAGTTCCGCAGCCAGGTGCACAAGCGGGTGGTGGGCAACGCCGGCACCGCCCTCTACGGGCGCATGGATGGCGACGAATTGGCCACACCGGGGTATGCGGTGCTCAGCCCCGCGGTACGAACGAAGTTGTCCACCTTGACCAAAGGTCAGCTGATGGTGCGTCATCCCCACTTCACGCAGCCGGTGTTCGTGCGCTTCCCGCGCCCGAGCGTTCTCACCGGGCGCCTGGGTGTGGAGCGGTTTCCGGCGGCGCCGGTGGAGGAGTTCGATGCCGCCATGCTGCGCCGGCTCCGGCGCTTCGATGCCGGATTGACGCTGGACTGGTTGCGCACCGTGATCGCCCTCGCCGACGAGCCGGACGTGATCCGGGCCGTCCGCGCCACCGAGCGGGAACAACCGCATGATGCCAAGGGGTATTTCGCGGCGCAGTTCCGTCGGCAGGTCGCCCCGCGCGAGTTGTCCGCCCCGCAACCCCTCGTCCAGCCCCTCGCGCTGCCGGTTGGTGATGATCCGTACGGCTTCTGACGCCTGGCGGCTGGTGTTCGCCGTGGCGGTCACCTGCACTCAGCTCTCCGCGCAGCGTCCCCGCTCGCGCGCCGATGCCCGCATCGCACTCGTGCTGCGCCCCTTTCCGGGCGACATGATCCGCCAGAAGGTGGAACACGACGTGGACGAGCAGGGCACCATCACCATGCCGACCGGCGACTCCACGGTGCGTGTCAGCACCCGCACCACGGTGGTCCTGCGCTCGCGCGTGGACGCCGTCGATTCACTGGGCGCGGTGGTGACCTCACAGGTCGAGAGCGTGACGGTGAAGGCCACCGGCGGCAAGGAGGAGAGTCGCCGCGCACGCATCGCCAGTGGCATGGCGCTGCAGGGGCGGACGCTGCGCATGAAACTGGCCCCCGACGGTGGCTTGATCGTGCTCGACGACGCGTCGGCGCAGAGTGCGGCGACCATCGCCACGCTGGCGGCGCTGGTGGACCGTGTGCCGGCCGCGCTGCCGTCGCAGCCGGTGCGTGAGAAGGAAAAGTGGACGCGGCACATGGTGCTGGCCGGCGCCCCCGGTGATGGCATCGACGCCGAGTTCACCCTCGATTCGCTGACGCGCTACGGCGATCACGCGTGGGTCGGCGTGCGCGGCGTGATGAAGGATGCGGGCGCGGACGCCGGGGCGAGTGTGGTGGGGTGGGTGCTGCTCGATCGTCGGCGCGGGTGGATCACGCGGAGCCGCATGGTGCTCACGATGCGCGCGGTGACTGGAGCGCAGGGCAGCATGCCGCCGATGCGGTTCGTGATGCGGGTGGAGCAGCGGGTCAGCGAGGTGGGAGAGGGGAAGCGCGACCCGCGGTGATGCGCGGGGTGTTGGGCGCCCATCCCCCCGATTTGCACGCGCCGCTGTTTCCCAGCACGTTTCGCGTGACTCCCATGCCGCCGACACCGACCCTCGTTCAGCTCCGTCGCTTCGCCGTCGCGCGATCGCTCTTCGCGCCCACGACCCTGCCGCGCGCCCTCGCCAAACTGGGCTTCGTGCAGGCCGATCCGATCCGCGCACCAGCCCGCGCGCAGGACCTGACCCTCCGCCACCGCGTGAAGGACTACTGCGCCGGCGATCTCGAACGGCGCTATCCGCGGCTCGGCGTCGAGGAGGATTTCTTCGTCAACTACGGCTTCCTCACCCGCGACATCCAGCGCCTGATGCATCCGCGCGGCGAACGCCGCGCCTGGTCGCGCACCCAGCGCAAGCGCGCCATCGCCGTGCTGGAGTACATCCGCGAGCGCGGCGCCGTGCATCCGCGCGACGTGGACGCACACTTCGCGCATGGCAAGGTGACCAACTGGTTCGGCGGCACCAGCAACGCCAGCACGCAACTGCTGGACGGCATGCACTATCGCGGTGCGCTCCGCATCGCGCGCCGCGACGGCGGCATCCGTGTGTACGCCGCGCGTGAGGCGCACGAGCCAGCGGCGGACCCGATGGCGGCGATGGATGCGCTGGTGGACGTCCTGGTCAACAAGTACGCCCCGCTGCCGGAGCGTTCGCTGGGCGAACTGGTGAGCCGCCTCGCATTCGGCGCGCCGCAGTGGACCGGCGACCGTCGCGCGGCCTTCAAGCGGGCGCTCGTGCGGCATCCGTCGGTGGTGATCGATGGGGTGCGCTGGGTGTGGCCCGACGGCGAGAATCCGCGCGCGGCCCGGCACCGCATCGACGACACCGTGCGCCTGCTCGCCCCGTTCGACCCCGTGGTCTGGGACCGCCGCCGCTTCGAACTGTTCTGGGGCTGGGCCTACCGCTTCGAGGCCTACACACCGGCGCCCAAACGGGTACGCGGCTATTACGCCCTACCGCTGCTCTGGCGCGACCAGGTCATCGGGTGGGCCAATGTGTCCCTGCGCGCGGGATGCCTGCAGGCCGCGTTTGGCTACGTGGCAGGTAGCGCCCCGGCTGCTCCGGAGTTCGCGATCGCACGCGATGCCGAGTTGGAGCGGATCGGAAAATTCCTGGCGTGAGGCGGACTCCGATTGACATCTGATGCGTGATGCTATAGCATCTGATGTATGCGAACCACACTCGACATCGATGACGATGTGCTTTCGGCTGCCAAGGAGCGCGCTCGGCGTGAACAGAAGACCGCCGGCATGGTCGTGTCGGAACTTCTGCGCTTGGCGCTGACCGGTATTTCAGTGGTGCCACAGCGAGCCGTGCGGGAGCCGGAAGGTGTATACGGCTTCGTTCCCTTTCCGAGCCGCGGCACCTTCGTGATCACGAACGAGATGATCAACAGGATTCGCGACGAGGAAGGGGTCTGAGCGTGCGGGCGCTGCTCGACGTCAACGTGCTCGTCTCGTTGCTCGATGTGCACCATGTGTCGCACCGCGACGCAGTGCACTGGATGTCGCGGCATGGTGCCCTTGGATGGGCGTCGTGCCCGCTGACGCAGAATGGCTGCGTTCGCATTCTTTCCAGTGCACGGTATCAGCATCCCTTCACCGTGACATCGGTCGTCGAGCGCTTGCGGAACGCGGTGACGCAACCAGAGCACGAGTTCTGGGCCGACAATGTCTCTTTGCTCGATGCCGACCGCATTGATGAACGTCGCGTGCACGGTGTCGCACAGCTGACCGACGTGTATCTGCTCGCGTTGGCCGTCTCTCGGGAGGCGCGGCTTGTCACACTTGATCGCCGCATCGCGACTACTGCCGTCATCGGTGCCCGGCCCGAGCACCTCGTCGTTCTGTGACGACCGGTTCGTCTCGCAGGCCCCGCCCCGCCCGGCGTATGTTTGCAGATGCGCATCGCTCACCTCGCTGACCTGCACCTCGGATTCCGCCAGTACCAGCGGGTCAGTGGTGCTGGCAACAACCAGCGGGAAGCCGATGTGGCGCGGGCGACGCGACGGGCCATCGACGCCGTCATCACGACCGCGCCAGACCTGATCGTCATCGCCGGCGACGTGTTCCATCAGGTCCGCCCGTCCAACCCCATGATCCTGTTCGCCCACCGCGAACTGAGCCGCCTGCGCGGCGCACTGCCGCAGGTGCCGATCGTCATGATCGCCGGCAACCACGACCTGCCACGTGCCACCGAGACGGGCTGCATCCTGTCGCTGTTCCGCACGCTCGGCATCACGGTCGTGGAGATTGAGCCGGAGCGTCTGCGCTTCCCCCAGCTCGACCTCTCACTCTTCGCCGTCCCCGACCGGCTCGGCCAGCCACTGCCGGCGCTGTCCACCGACGCCGACACGAAGTGGAACGTGCTGCTGCTGCACGGCGAGGTGCAGGGCGTGCTGCCGGATCGCGCCGTGATGGTGGACCGCACGCCCAGCGAAGTCACCATCGGAGAGCTGGAGCAGGCGCCCTGGGATTACGTCGCGCTCGGCCACTATCACGTGCATCGTCAGGTCGCCACGCACGCCTGGTACGCCGGGTCGCTCGAGTACGTGAGCAGCAATGCCTGGGGTGAGATGGCGGAGCAGCGCCAGCACGGCGTACCGGGGAAGGGGTTTGCGCTGCACGACCTGGCGTCGGGCGAACACACCTTCGTGCCGGTGCCGGCCGAGCGCCGCTTCGTGGACCTCGAGCCCGTGGATGCGCATGCACTGGCGCCAGCCGACGTGGATGCGCTGGTCGCCGATCGCGTCGGCCAGGTGCCCGGTGGCCTCGACGACGCCGTGGTGCGACTGGTGGTGCAGAACATCCCGAGGCATGTCGCGCGCGACCTCGATCACAAGGCGATCCGTGAGTACAAGCGGCGCGCACTCCACTTCCAGCTCGACACCCGCAAGCCGGAACTGGTCCGCACCCGTTCCGCCTCCGGTGCCGGCGGCGCGCGGCCGTCGCTGCCGATGCTGCTCAGGGACAAGCTCGAGGCACGGCCGCTCTCGCGCGACGTGGATCGGGCGTCGTTCGTGGCGCTGGGCATGCATTATCTCGAGCGCGTCAGCGAACCGGTGGCGATGACCCCGGAGCCAGACGCCGAGGCGGGCTTCATGCTCACCGCACCGGACGAGCCATGAGGCTGCGCGCCCTGCGCCTGCAGAACTTTCGCCAGCACGCCGACACGCTGATCGAGTTCGAGAACGGCCTCACCGGCATCATCGGCCCCAATGGTGCCGGCAAGTCCACGATCCTCGAAGGCATCGCCTGGGCGCTGTACGGCAACACGGTCGCCCGCGGCACCCGCGAGTCGATCAAGTATCACGGTGCCGCACCGCGCAGCGCGGTGCGTGCGGAACTGGACTTCGAGCTCGGCGCGCATCGCTACCGCATCGTGCGCGGGCTCACCTCGGCCGAGTTGTTCGTGGACGGTGCGCTGGCACCCGTCGCCAACAGCATCGGTGCGGTCGGTCAGATCATCGAACAGCGACTGGGCATGACCAGCCGTGAGTTCTTCACCACCTACTTCACCGGGCAGAAGGACCTGGCCGCGATGGCGGCGATGGGTGCGGCGGATCGTGGACGGTTCCTCTCCCGCGTGCTGGGTTACGACCGGCTGCAGAAGGCGCAGGAGCTGGCGCGACAGAAGCGCAGCGAAGTGATCGCCGCGCTGCGCGCACTGTCGCAGTCGATGGCCGATGCCGAATTGCTGGCGGCGGAAGTCAGTGCGGCGGAACTTGCGGTACGGATGACCGGTCTCGCGCTGTCGGCCGCCGCGACACGCCTCGCCGCCGCCGAGCAATCGGTGCTCCAGGCCGAACCACGCTGGCGCGAGGCCGAGCGCGCCCGACTGCGCGACAGCGAGCTGCAGACGGAGATCTTTCGCGTCGAGGCCAGCATCGCTGCCGCCGAGAAGGATGTGGAACGGGCGGACCTCGCCGTGCATGAGGCGGAGCGAGTGCAGGCCGGCCTGGCCTCGGTGCTTGCCGAGCTGGCGCCGCTGGCTGCACTGAAGATCCAGTTGCAGCAGATGGAGGAACGTTCGCGACAGGCGGCGCGTCGTCAGGCGCTGACGGAGGAGATCGCACGCCTCACCGTCAGCGTCGATGCCGCCGCCGCGCGACTGGCGCAACTGGCCCCGGCGCCGACGTTGCGCGCCGAGGTGCAGGCGCAACTGGCCGAGGCCCGCACTTCGGCCACCGCTGCAATCGAGGCGGCGGGGTTGCGTCGCACCGACTGGGTGCGCGACCGGCAGGAAGTGGAGACGAAGCGCAACCAGAAGCGTGACGAGTACACCGACATCAAGGTGCAGCTCGATCGCCTACGCGAACTCGGCGCCGATGCGCCCTGTCCCACCTGCCTTCGCCCGCTCGGCGCCAGCCACGCCGCGTTACTGGAGGAACTCGGCGACAAGCTCGAGGCGCTGCGCGTGGAGGGATCGTATTACAAGAAGCGGGTGGAGCAGTTGCAGGCGGAACCCGAGGACCTGGTCGCCCTCGATGCGGCGCGGGTCGAGGCGGAGAACACCGTCCGCTCGCTGGAACGCAAGGAACTGAAGATCGAGCAGGCGTTGAAGGAGCAGGGCGAGAAGGAGCGTGAGCTGGCGCTGCTGCAGTCGCAGCGCGACGAACGACTGCGGGCCGCCTCCGCGCTGGCGGCGGAGTACGACGCCGCGCAACACGCCTCCATCCGCGCGACGGTGGCGACGTTGTCGGCGCTCGAGGTCCGTCACGCCGCCGCCAGGGGCATCGCCGACGACCTGCCCAATCGGCTGCAGCAGCGCACGGCCGCCACCACCGCGCTGGTCGCCGCACGTGAGGCCGTCGCGGCGGCCCGTGAGAAGCGTGCGGCGCACGGCTTCAGCGTGGGCCAGCACACTTCCGCGCAGGGCGCGTGGGAACACGCCAGCCGGCAGCGCGAGGACGCGGCGGTGGTCCGTGCCGGCGCCGAGAGTGATGCGTCCAACGCCGCTGGCACGCTGGCACGCGCGCAGCTGGCCGCCGAGCAGGCCGCCAAGGTCCGCGAGCAACAGCGGCAGCTGGAGATCGAGCGTCGCGTGCACGACGAGCTCGACGCGGCCTATGCGGAGTTGCGGTCGGAGCTCAATGCGCGGCTGCGCCCGGAACTGGGCGAGATCGCCGGCGCGTTTCTCACCGACCTCACCGACGATCGCTACAGTGAGTTCGAGCTGGACGAGGAATACGAGATCATCCTCATCGGCGGCGGTGTGCCGCGACAGGTGATCTCGGGGGGTGAGGAGGACCTGGCCAACCTCGTGCTGCGCCTGGCCGTCTCGCAGCTCATTGCGGAGCGCAGCGGGCAGCCCTTTTCGCTGCTGGTGCTGGACGAGGTCTTCGGGTCACTGGATGAGCAGCGGCGCATGAACGTGGTGGAACTGCTGCGACGGTTGCAGGATCGATTCGAGCAGGTGATCGTGATCACACACATCGATGGCGTCCGCGATGGACTGGACCGGGTGCTGGAAGTGCGCGTGGACGAGGAGACTGGGCGTGCGGTGGTCGAGCAGCGCGATGGTGGCCGCCCCGTGGACGAAACCCTGGTTGGGCTGGAGGTCTGACGGTGGCAAGCGTGCGCACGTGGCGGTCCGACCCGGTGATCACGGGGCCGGAGTTGATTCAGCCGGCTGACATCCCGGCCCTCAACACCGTCTTCAGCGATGCCTTTTCCGAGCGCTACCGCAAGGACGGGCTGGTGGGCGTGCGCGTGCCGTTCCTCAACCCGCTGATCTGGCGCTACGCCATCGAGGGCGCCGGACCTGGGGCCGTGCTCTGGCGCACCGATCGCGGTGGAATCGCGGCCTTCAACATCGCGCACCGCAGCGGCACCGAGGGGTGGATGGGTCCCCTCGCGGTGATGCCCGAACTGCAGGCGCGTGGCGTCGGCCGCACGGTGGTGGAGTTCGGCGTCGATCACCTCCGTGCGCTGGGCTGCAGCGTGATCGGCCTCGAGACCATGCCGCGCACGATGGACAACATCGGCTTCTACTCGCAGCTCGGGTTCGTGCCCGGTCCGCTCACGATCACCGTCACGCTGGATGCCGCCACCGCCGACAGTCGCATCACACTGCTCGGCCGGCTGCCGCAGCTGGAGCGGGACGATGCGATAGCGGAGTGTGCGGCACTCACCGCCACGTTGCGCCCCGGCTACGACTTCACGCGCGAGATCCGCATCACCGACGCGCTGTCGATCGGTGAGACGGTGCTGGTGCGCCGCGGTGGGCAGGTGACGGCGTACGCAATCAGTCATTCCGCGCCGCTGGTGGAAGGTCGTGCGCGCGACGAGGTGCGGGTGCTGAAGTTCGTCGCCGCCACCGATGCCGATGCGATGCAGCTGGTCACGCAGCTCACCGAGTACGCGCGCCGCTGCGGCACGCGGCGGGTCGCGATTCGTGTGCAGGGTGATGCCTCTCGCCTGTACGCGGCGCTGATCGCGCGCGGTGGTCGCGTGCGCTGGACCGACCTGCGCATGACGATGGCGGGATACGCTGAACCGGTGCAGCCCGCCGATGGCGTGATGCTGTCGAACTGGGAGATCTGAACCGGCGCCACGCGCGTAGCCTGGTGCAGTCGCGTGACGTTCTGCACCCACCATCCGTCCAGTTGACGAACGTCGGCGCAGGCACCTACCTTCTGCGCAGCGTACGAATCAGGAACGGGAAGGCATAATTTTTGAGCCGATAAGTCTGCCGGTGAAGTCCGATAAATCGTGCTGACGTCATGCCCCAGTGCGGGGAAGGCGGAAGGCTGCGGGTGAGGGCTGTAGCGTATCGACGGGCTTCAAAAACC
>JANMON010000033.1:0-17631 GCA_031369265.1 Gemmatimonadaceae bacterium
CCATCGGCATCGATGCTGGAATAGAAGTTCATGTTCCAGTTGTTCCACGACGCCGAGAACGATTGCGCCTGTGTGACGAGCACGCAGTTGCCTTCACACCCGTCATACGTGTTGAACCAGGTCCGGAGCGTTCCCCCCGCCACCGCCTCGAGCGCGGCCGGGTCGGAAAGCGCGCGCTTCGCATCCGGGGCGTTCGGGTTCTCCACTTCGAGGGAGCCGCAGCTGGCCAGCACCAGGGCCGCCAGCACGCCGCTCGCTCGCAGATATCGAGTCATCATCATCTAGTCAGATCCTGTTGAGGCGTGGTTTAGTAGCCGAGTTCGACCATGAACGTGAAGGTGCGGTACGCGGGATACGTGAAGTAGTCCACGCGGTATCCGAACGGGCTGCCGTCGCCGCCCGGGCCGGTCACATCCGGGTCATAGCCCGAGTACTTCGTCTTCGTCCACAGGTTGCGCCCCACGACGCCGACACGCGCCGTCTCGAACGCACCCAGGCGGATGGCGCTCATGAAGGACTTCGGCACCTGGTAATTCACTGCCAGCTCGCGCAGGCGCACGAACCCGCCGTCCTCGACGAAGCGGCTGTTGGGGTCGAAGTTGTTGTAGAACGCCTGGAAGAAGCCCTGTGGCTTCTGCTGTGCCGTCGGCACGCCACGCTGGTCGAAATCCTTGTCACGCAGCTCGTTGTACGGCCACTGACGCGTGTAGTTGTAGATCTGGCCACCCTTCTGCCAGGTCACGACGCCGTTCAGCGACAACCCCTTGTACTGGATCGTATTGGCGAAACCCATGGTGAAGTCGGGGTTCACGTCGCCGATCGCCTGCAAAGCATTGCCGGTGGCATCGAAGTACTTGAGCGGACGTTCCCCGGTCGTACCGTAGGCCGAGTTGGCGACGTAGTACCCCAACTCGTTGAGGCGATAGTCAGCGGCGGTGCCGGTCAGCTTCTTGTTGGCGATGTTCGTGGCCAGCTGCTCGGGCGTCTGGATCCAGGTCGAGCCGTAGAGGATGCCGAACGTCTGGTTCGGTGAAACGCGGAAGATGCGCGTGTTGCCATCGTTCGGGTCCGGACCCACCAGGTACGGGCCGACATTCAGTTCCGTGATGCGCGTGCGGGTGCGGTCACCCGTCACGTTCAGGCGCCAGAAGAAATCCTTCCGCGACGCCAGCACGGCACCGAGCGCGAACTCGTGGGTGTTGCCATCCAGCGTGGCGGCGTTGACCCAGGTGTTCTGGTAGCCCGAGCCCGACGACGTCGGCACCAGCAGGATCTGGTCGCGGGTGTTCTTCTTCGAGTAGCTGTACTCGAAGCTGTAGTTCTTGAGGAAGTTCAGGTTGAACCCGCCTTCCGTTTCCTGCGAGAAGGCCGGCTTCAGGTTCGGGTTGCCCAGCGTGACCTTCTGCGGGCTGCCCCCACTGACGTCGAACGTCTCGTACTGCGAGTCGAAGCGCGGGCGCAGGCCGGCGGTGCCGTACGACAGGCGCAGCTTGCCCTCATCCACACCGCGGACCTTGAAGTCTTCCGTAAAGCGCCAGGCACCCGACGCGCGGACATAGGTCGCGCTGCGGTTCTCGGCACCGAACAGCGACGACTCGTCACGCCGCACCAGGCCGTCGATGATGTAGCGGTCCTTGATGTCGAAGGTCGTGATGGCGAAGTAGTTCCGGTTGCGGATCGTGCGCGACTCCGAGCCGGGGATGTTCGCCGTGCGGTCCAGCGAGGCGCCGAATTCCGTCACGCCCGTCACACCCAGCTTGGTGGCGTTCAGCGACAGCCGGTTGAACTCCTGGTCCTCGATCACCGTCGCCAGCTTGGTGGTGTTGGTCAGCCACGAGCCGATCGTGCGCACCGCGGTCAGCGTGGCGCCGGTGTTGAAGGCGCGATTGTTGATCAGCTCCTGGAACAGTCCGCCCGTGCCCTTGGTGCCGGTCGAACCGAGGAAACCGATCGGCGTGAAATTCTTCCGGTTCGAGGACGACTGGTCGTAGTTGAAGTTGCCCTCGGCCGTCAGCCACGTCAGCGGGCGGTAATTCAGCTTGAGCGTGCCGGTGAACCGGTTGCGGTCATTGGAGCGCGTCTGGTTGGCCAGACGGTAGAGCGGATTCGACAGGTTGCCCGACGAGGGTGGCTGGCGGATCGCGGCCTGGTATGGCGAGCCATCGGGGTTGGGTGCCGTGATGTCGATATTCGGTTCGAGGAACCGGATGCCGAAGAACAGCGCACCCTCATCGGTCTGGTCGTTGTCCGATCGGCCGTAGAACATGCCCGTGGACAGGTTGATCTTCTCGCTCAACACCTGGTCCACGTTGATGCGGAAATTCTGGCGACTGTAGCCCTTCAGCGACGTCAGCACACCCGTTTCCTGGATGTTCTGGATCGAGGCGTTGAAGTTCGTGCCACCGCGCCGCTGCCCGATCGACAGGTAGTTGCTCATCGTGGTGCCGGGCTTGAACACTTCACCCAGCGCGTCGTAGAGGAACGGATATGCATTGTCGGAGATGTCATCCGGCTCCGAGATGCGCTGCCCGTTGCCATCGAGCTTGAATCCCTTCGACAGGCCGCTCGTGTTGCTCGGATCGAGCTGGAATGCGGTCGACGTGTTGAGGCCAACCTTCTTCGGCAGGAAGCTCTGCCCGAACTCGTTGCGGAACGTGAAGTTCACCTGCCCTTCGGCCAGGTTTGCGCCACGCTTGGTGAAGATCTGGATCACGCCGTTGGCGGCATCTGACCCGTAGAGCGAACTGGCTGCGGCGCCCTTGATCACTTCAACGCGGTCGATGTCCTGCGAGTTGATGTCCGCCAGCCCGAGGCGCGTGATCGTGCCGTCGACGATGATCAGCGGATCCTGGCTGCCACCGAGCGACGTCGCCGAGCGCAGGCGGATTGCCGGCTCGGAGCCCGGGGAACCGGACACCTGCGTGACACTGGCACCGGCCACGCGGCCGGCCAGGCTGCCCACCGGCGAGATCGCCGGCACTTCCTTGATCGAACTCTGATCCACCACGGCCACCGAGAAGGCCGTCTTCTTCTGCGACGTCTCCGAGTTCACACCCGTGACCACGACCTGGTCGAGGTTCAGGATGTCGCGCTCGAGATCGTAATCCTTCTCGACGCGGCCGGCCGCCAGCGTGATCGGCAGGCGCTTCGGCTTGTAGCCGATGAAACGCACCACGAGGTTCACCGAACGCGCGTTATAGCGCGAGAGATCGACCGTGAAGCTGTAGCGGCCATCCGTGCTGGTGATCGTACCGGCACCGATCTCGGGAATGCCCACGCTGGCGCCGCCGAGCGGGCGCCCCTCGGAGCTGACCTTGCCCGTGAAGATTGCGGACTGCGCTTCTGCAACGCTGGCCCCCATGGCGATCGCCGCAACGGCTGCGGCGAGGCGAAGAGACCTTCGGTTCAGGACACCATCCATTTCGTTACCTCGGGGAGTGGAAAGGGAACTGCAACAAAATCACGGTGCCCGGCGTATCAGATGCGAAGCTTCTGACCAGCGGGGGCGCCAGCACACGAGCGAGAATGCAGTGTGATCTCCTGTGTTGGATGTGGTGATCCTCCCCGACGCGGCGCGTCCGGGAGCTGATGGGGTTGGTGATCGGCCTGCACGACGTCGCCACAAACTGGCCGATCGTGCAGCGGCCCGTTGCTTCAGTATGAACCTGAACTGTAACTGGCACAATGGCGTGTGTGGCCGTACTCATAAAGGCAGCGCGCACCCGGCGAGCATTGCCGCTCCGGGGCGCAGCGCTCGCCACCGGCGACCTTCCTCGATGCCATATCACCACCGCACCTCGCTGTCGCTCCTGATATTTATTGCTGGGCTCGCTGTACCAGCACTGGCGGGAGCGCAACGCCGCGACGGCAAGCTCAGCGGTTCGGTCGTCGACAAGCAGACTGGACTGCCTCTCGCCGGCGTCACGGTCGTGAACCTCCTCGACGGCAAGTCGCTGCTCACCGACTCACTCGGCGCCTACCGCTTCGAGAAGCTGCCGTCGGGGATAGTGCGCTTTCTGTTCCGGGTGCCGGGCTTCCCCCAGCAGGGTCTGGTCGTCGCCTTGGCGCAGAGCGAAGTCATGGAGCGACGTGTGGAGATGGATTCCAGTGCAGCCACGGCCGCCGCGCCCCCCCAACGCCCCCTCGGCCCCACTCCTGGCGTGCAGCAGTTAGCCGGTGTCACGGTCGTCGAAACGCCCAGCATGGGGCCGCGCTACGCCAACTTCGAGCGCCGCCGGAAGACCGGCGCCGGGCAGTACCTTGTGCGCGAGGACATCGAGAAGAGCGGCGCCGCCAACTTGCAGGATGCCGTCCGCTCACTTCGCGGCGTGCAACTCGACTGCGGGGGTGGCCTGGGGTGTGCTATCCGCATGGCGCGCGCTCCGATGCGCTGCGCGCCGGAGTACGTCGTGGACGACGTGGTGAACAACTCGTTCGGGCCGTCCGTCGCCGTCCGGGACATCGAGGCGCTCGAGGTCTATACCGGCCAGGCCGACGTGCCCGGGGAGTATGCAGGACGCAACGCGGGCTGCGGGGTGATCGTGATCTGGACCCGCGCCGGGCCGCCGCGCGGCAAGAAGCGCTGAGCGTTCGTCAGCGGGCTGTTGGAGCGATCACTGCGGCGCCGTCAGCACCAACTCCCGCTGGCCGGCACTCACCGGCACGCGTTGCTCCGCCGCGCCCGGCCAACGCACACTGATCGCCGTCGCGCCGGGGGGCAGCGCCAGCACCATCGTGGTGGCATCCATCGACCACGAGCCCCCACCGGCCCGCACTTCGCGCACCGCGCCCGCTACACCGTTGCTGATGACGCGCACCCGGGCCCCGATGGCGAGTGGATTGCCCGCAGTGCCACGCAACCGCAGCCGCAGGCCGGGTGTGCCGCGCAAGTTGTGCCAGAGCGTCATCGCAGCGCCGTTCTGCGAGACCGCCAGGTCCACCCGTCCATCGCCGTCGTAGTCCGCCGCCGCCGCCCCACGCATGTCGCCGCGGATCGCGATGCCGCTGGCGCGCACCCCCTGCGGCAGGAAGCCGCCCGCCCCGTCACCCAGCAGCAGCAACCCGGCGCCCGCATCGAAACGCATCGTGTTGATCTCGGTGGGGAAGAAGTTCTGCGCCAGGAACAGATCCTCGCGCCCGTCACCGTTGAAGTCGGCCACCACCGCACCCGAGGACGGCGCCAGTTGCGCGGCGAGCGGCAGGCTGTGCGGTTCGAAGCGATCGCCACGATTCAGGAACAGCATCTGGTCGAACGTCGTCGCACCGATGCGCACCGCACTCTTCGCCGCTGGCCCCAGCACGGCATCGGCATCGGCCGCCGCGAACTCGGCGAAGGTCGCGAACTTGGCCTTCACCGTCGGCAGCGCCGCACCCAGGCGCGCCAGGCCATCCAGTGGCATCTCCCGCTGCGTGACGGAATCGGCGCGCGCGAACAGCAGCGCCAGTCGCGACTCGTCCATCCTCGCCAGCAGAAGAGTGTAGGGACGATCGACCGACGCCTGCCACGGCGTGTTGCGCCCCCAGCTGGTGGCGATGAGGTCGAGGCGCCCGTCACCATCGAAGTCGCCGGCCGAGATGCCGTTCCACCGGCTCGACGCCGAGCCAAGACCCATCGCGCGGGTCACATCGGTGAGGCGACCGGCCTCGTTGTGCAGCACACGCACCGGTCCGAACTCCGTCGTCACCACCAGTTCCGGTCGGCCGTCGCCATCCAGATCGGCGAATAGCGCTGACGACACCAGCCCCAGCGCGGACATGGCGCGTTGATTCACCGTGTCGTCGGTGAGTCCACCGCGGCCGTCACCCAGCAGCAGGCGCGATCGCGCCGGCAGCGGCCAGGCGCCGGGAATCGCGCGTGCGCCGACGAAGAGATCGGGTACGCCATCGCCATTCACATCACCGAGGGCCAGTGCGCCGACGCTGGCGCTGTCACCGCCCACCGCGGCGGTCGCGGCGCCGACACGGGTGCCGGCACCGAACGCCAGCACGGATGGCAGCGCGAGCGCGGTAGCGGCATCCTCCGCTTCGTAGTTCGACTGGCCCGCCAGCAGACTGACTCCCCCGCGACCATCGGGAAGCGGCAGCACGGTGGTGAGATCGAAGCGCTGCGGCCCGCCGGCCACCGGCAGCGATGTGAAGCGTCCACGATCGTTGCGCAGCACCGTCAACCGCCCGCCACGTCCGCTGCCGAACAACAGGTCTTCGCGGCCATCCTGATCCACGTCGATCCAGCTCACGCCAGGACCGAGCTGGCTCAGTCGCGACGGCAGCAGTGGTTGGCGACGGAAGTCGGCGTACAGCGAATCCACGTGTGACGCACCGCGCAGCAGCGACGATGCATCAGCGAACAACGCCGCGGTGGTATCGGCCGAGGTCGCGGGTGTGGCGATCGCAGCACGCTCGTCGATTTCGTAGAGGCGGTTCGCGCTTGCATTGCGGATCACGCTCTGACGACCGTTGCGCCAGCGCACCTGAATCTCCGCGCTGCTCTCGGCATCGGCGGCGAAGGTCAGCTGTGCATCGCTGCCGGAGAGGTAGTAGCCGCCGGACGTCATCTCGCGCGACTGCACCGGCCTCGCGCCGGATCGTACCGTGACCAGCGCGCCGATGCCCTGCGTGTTCGATCCGGTGCCGCGCAGCCGCACGCTGATCCGCGGCGCGGTGGTGGTGCTGCGATACACGACCGACGGCGCGTCCATCCGCGTCACCACCACGTCCAGCGCACCGTCGCCATCCAGGTCGGCCAGCGCCATCCCCTGCGAAATCGCGGTATCCACGCCAAACCCCCAGCGCTGGCTGACATCGCTGAACGTCAGGTCGCCGCCATTTCGGAACGCTATGCTGCGCGTGTGCAGCGCCGGGAACTCTGCCGACTCACGGTTCCACGGCACGCGTGGAAAGCTGTTGCGGATACGGTCGTAGGGATCCGCCGCACGCACGTCGTAGCGGTGCCCGTTCACCGTCAGCAGGTCCTCGAAGCCGTCCAGGTCCACGTCGAGGAACGCCGATCCCCATGTCCAGTCGGTGGCCGTCACGCCCGCGAAGTCGGCCACCTGTGCCCAGGTGCCGTCGCCGCGATTCACCTGCAGCATGTTGCGCATCCACTGCGTGCGTTCCGGCGACAGGCCGACCGGCTTCTGCAGCGGCGTGTGCGTCGGGATGCTGCGCTGCTGCGCGGCCAGCGTCGGCGCCAGCATGTCGGTGGTGAACAGGTCCACCTGTCCGTCGCGGTTCACGTCGGCCATGTCCACCGACATGCAGGTGTTGCTGGTGACACGCAGCGCGAACGGTGGCGCGAGGCGGAAGTTGCCGCGGCCATCATTGAGCCAGAACTGGTCCGGGTCCTCGAGGTCATTGCAGACGTAGAGATCCGGTGCCCCGTCACCGTTCACGTCGTAGTAACGCGCCGCGAGGGTGAAGTAGTCCGGCACGTCGCGCAGCGGCCGCCCCTGCTCGTCGCGGAATCGGTCGCCGCTGATCGGTGTGGGCGTGAAGTGGCCCGTGCCGTCGTTGAGGAAGAACAGGTCGGGCTCCGCACGCTGCGAGCGCATGAAGCCACCCAGGTCGGGTCGCGACTCGACGCGATACTCCCTGGTCCACGCACTGGCCACCACCACCGAGTCGCCGACCTTCTTCAACACCTGGTCGAACGCGCGTTGTTGCGGCGTGAACGCATCCAGTGCGTTGCGGGTCTTGTAGGTCGCGACGTACAGGTCCAGCGAGCCATTGCCGTCCACGTCGGCCAGCGTCATGGTGGTCGCGTTGTACCCGCCCGTGAGGCCGCTGCGCGCGGTGGTGTTGCTGAAGTGACCGCGCCCATCGTTGCTGAACAGCGCCACCGGCCCGCCGAACGTCCCGGCCAGCAGGTCGAGATCACGGTCGCCATCCACGTCGGCCAGCACCACGCTGGTGGTGGCGAGGCCGGTGAAATCCAGGCCGCTGGTCGTCGTCACGTCGGTGAACTCGAAGTCACCGTCGTTGTGGTAGAGCGCGGCTGGCTTTTCGATCGACGCCAGCACCACCTCCGGCAGGCCATCACCATCCACGTCGCCCAGCGCCACGCCGGCACCGTCCAGCAGGCCACGATTGGCCAGCCCACGCTCCACATCGATGTCGTTGCGATGTGAGAGTCCCGTGGACGACGCCGGCAACTGCTCGAAGCCCGCGTCGCCGCGTCGAGCCACGGCCAGCGCACGCCAGCGATACCCCGTCTCCTGGTGCCAGCTGGTATCGACATCGGAACCACCGCAGGCCGGCAGCAGCAGCGCTGCCACACCACTCATCACCACCAGACCCACTCGCGCCAGGCGCATCCGTCGGCTCACCGGTCGCGTCGTGTCTTCAGTGCCGTGACGCGGGCGCCGATGCACTTCCCCTGCGTCAACCCGTCCACCACTGCCGGGAGGTAGTGCACGCCGGCATACACACGCGACATGGCGACTTCCGTGCGCGCCGCCGAAAACGAGGCGAAGGCGCGGGCCGGCTGTCCGATGTCCATCTGTGTCGAGTCGGCGTACGGGATGGTGTCGCCAAGCAGTGCGATCAGCACGCGCACCGCCGCACCACTCTGCACCGAATGCCCGGATGGGTATTCCGGGAACGGCGGGGTCGGGATCAGCGTCTGAAACGCCGGATCGATGGTGCGACGCACATAGCTCACCGGGCGCACCACGTTGGAGCGATACTTCTCGCGCCAGCAGCCGATGAACGCGTCGGCAATCGCGAGGCTCGTCAGCGCGTACAGTTCCACTGCGGCATCTGCGTTCAGCGCGCGGCGGGCCACCATCTGGTTCACCACGCTGATCCAGTGAAACCCCGGTGTGCCGGTCGCCACCGGGTTGTCGGCCCAGAACAGCGCCACCTCCTTCTGCGCCGGCGTGAGCGCCTTCACGGAATCGTGGAAGGCCTCCCCCATCGCCCGGAACGCGCTGCCTTTCGCTTCCGAGTACGCCGGCGGTGGCGGTGGGGCACACTGCTCACCATCGCGCAGCACGAACGGGCGCAGCACACCCCAGTATGGTTCGGTGGGTTTCACCGGATTGAACGCCGGCAGCGTGGTTGGGCCATCGGCCTTCGGACGATTGGTGAACGTGCCTTTCGCCGTCGCCTGCTCCACATCCTCGCGCACGTTCGGATTTGCCAGCTGCACCAGGTCCGACTGGCCTGACATCGTCTGCGGAATGAACTGCGACACGTCGGCGGTATTTTCCCACTCACTCCGCTTGCCACTGGGCTTCCAGGCACGGCCGCGCGTGGCATAGAAGCTGTCGGTGGCGGCCCAGGCCAGGATCGCGTTGCCCAGGGCACGGCCATGTGCCACCGATTGCACACTGGCCCCGGAATCGATGCCTGTCGCGATGCGAGCCGCGATCTGGGCCACGGACAGCGAGTCGATGGTGCGGCGCGTGCCCGGCGTCGCGTCACGCAGCAACGAGTCCAGCACCACGCGTTCGGCCGCCGCCGCGATCGTCGCACCATCCAGCAGCACGCCGGCGGCCGGTGACGGCAGCGCCGCGAGGCCGTTCAGCTGCCCAGCCAGCGACCGTAGTGACGACCGCGAATCGGCGGCATGGCCTTCGTACAACGCCAGCGCGCTGTAGGCCGAGATCCGCGACGCGACGGGTGGGCCCAAGCGCTCGCTGCGCACCAGCGCCAGCGAGGTGCGCATCCACTGCGCGACGAATTGCGGATCGGCCGGCGCCGGTTCGCGCCTACAGCCACCGGCGAGCAATCCGCTGGCGACGCAACTCAGGCTGATCAGGACAACGCGACGCATCGGCTTCCTCGGTGTGACCGCCGACGAGGGCAGCGGCGCGATGGGCGTAGGTTAGGCCCGCCACCCCGTCAGTGGTTGGGTACGCTATTCTGCTGCATGTCTCACCCGTCACTCCGCCACATCGCACTCGCCGCGATTCTCGCCGCGTCGCTCTCCGTCGGCGCCTGCACCGGCGACGCCGCACCGCGCAGCGCCGCCGCCGATGTCCCGGCCGAAGATCTGCGCCGCCTCCCGCCCGGTCGTGCGGCGCAGACGCCCGACATCATGCTCGGGGCGTCCGACAAGGGCCGCATCCTCGGCAGTGATTCGGCACCGGTTCGGCTGTACGTGATCAGTGACTTCCAGTGCGCCGCCTGCCGCACCTGGTTCGACTCCACACTGCCCGTCATCCAGCGCCAGTACATCGACTCCGGCCATGTCCGGCTGGTCTGGGTACACTATCCGCTGAAGGACCATCCCGCGGCGGTCCGCGCTGCCAGCGCGGCCCAGTGCGCGGGGGTGGCGGGACAGTTCTGGGAAGCGGGGCGCCGCCTGTTCGCATCGCAGGCTCGGTGGGGCACCGCCACCGTGGACTCCGCGCTGATCGACTCCATCGCCACCGTGCCCGGGCTGGACGCCTTCACGTTCCGCACCTGCACGCAGAGCAACCGCATGCTGCGACAGATCCGCGGTGACATCGAGTTCACCGACGCGCGGAAGGCCGGCGCACCACCGGCGGTACTGATCGGCACACGCCTGCTGCCCGCCGGCACCACGCTCGAGACCCTGCGCGCGATCCTCGATTCTGCGATCGCCGCCCGCTGAGACGCGCTGCACTGAGACACTGAACGACCGAGCGGCCGATGCACACGGTGCACCGGCCGCTCGAACGCTCAACCTGCTGCCGCGATTACGGCTTTGCCGGCGCGGGAGCCGGTGGCGGCGTGGCCGGAGCCACGGCCGGTGCGGCGTTGAAGTCCACCGTTGGCGCCTCACGCTTCGCCGCGTCGGTGACTTCGAAGTACTCGCGCGGCTTGCTGCCCAGCACCTTGGCCGTCATCACCGCCGGAAACTTGCGGATGTAGCTGTTGTACTCGTTCACCGAGTTGTTGTAGTCGGTACGGCTCACCGCGATGCGATTCTCCGTCCCGGTCAGCTCGTCCTGCAGCTTCAGGAACTGCGCATCACTCTTCAGCTGCGGATAGCTGGTCACCAGCGTCATCATCGGCAGCACGGCACGCGACAGCGCGTCGTTGGCCTGCGCCAGCTCCGCCGGGTTGGCACCGCCCGGACGGGCCAGTGCACCGGTCAGGCCGCGCTGCGCCTGCGCCACCGCGATGAAGATGCTCGACTCCTGTGCCGCGAACCCCTTCACCGTCGCCACCAGGTTCGGGATCAGGTCGGCACGCCGCTGGAGCTGCACCTCGATCTCCTTCTGCGACTTCGCTGCCGTCTCGTCGAGCGTCTGGATGCTGTTGTAGCCGCAGGCGCCGAGCGCCAACGGCAGGAGCAGTACCACGCGGCGCAGCCATCGCGCCCGCGCGCCGCGCACTGTGTCGGGTCGAGCCATCGTCATCTCAAACATTGGTTTCGCTCTCTCGAAGTTCGGAAGTGAACGGCGTGGCATGCTGCCGCGCCGGGGACCGTCGGTGGGCCGCACCAGTCATGATGCCACGCCGCCCGCCCGCGTGCTCCCACCCACGCGGTCCAGGAACGCCACCAGGCGCTCCATCGCACTCAGTACACCGGTCAGCACCAACGTCACATCGGACGCTGGAATCTGCACCTCCCGTCGCGCATGCTGCACCAGCCGTTCGAACGGCGCCGCGTCGAAACCCGCCAGCGCCGCCACCTCGCAACTGAGCTGCGTGTAGTCCGACGATGGCCGAGTGCCCGCCACTCGCGCCACGCCGCGGAAGATCACCATCAGCGTGGACAACCCGTTCAGCAACAGCTTGAGCTGCAGCGCCCGGTCGGTGCCCACCGCCATGATCGCACGCCGAAGCTGCAGCAGCTTGCCCATCGCCTCACGCTCCACGTGCAGGCGTAGGTCCTCGGGCTGGACCACGATACCCTCGAACGGTGCCGTACCCAGCAATACTTCGTGCCGGTGCAGGATGTCGGCGTACTCCATCGCGAAGATGTCCGCCGACGAGCGCCACTCGGCCAGCGTGAGCAGCAGGGGTGCCGGGTTGCCGGCCGCCGTCCACTTCTGCACCGCCTCGGCGTTCGTCAGCAGCGCCGACAGCGGCACGTCGTCCACGATGATCAGCAGGTTGGTGTCGGAATGTCCCGACAGCACCTCGCCGGCCACGGCCGAACCGAAGCGCACTACAGTCCGAAGCCCCTCGCCATAGAGCGACTGCACCGCGCCCACCAGTTCGGCAATCGCCACCTGGCTCGCTTCTTCCTTCTCGCGCATCGCTGTCGTCACCACTCGGATCCTCCGCCGCCGCCGCTGAACCCGCCACCACCACCGAACCCACCGAAGCCTCCGCCACCACCACCGCCTCCGCCGCCACCCCAACCACCGCCGCTGCCCCACCCGCCGCCACCGAGGCTGGGCAGGATGATCGGCACGAATCCGCCGCCCCCGCCCCCCCGTCCACCGCGTCCGCCACGCCCTTTGGACATCAGCCAGATCAGGACCATGATCACCAGGAACACCACCAGCGGATTCACCTGCACCTCACGCTGTCCGCCAATCGGCCGGCTGCGCACCAGCGTGCTGTCCAGCGTGAAGCCGAATTCCTGCGCATAGCGCTGCGCCACGCGGGTGGTGACCAGCGTCAGTCCGCGCGCGTAGTCCTGCTGCCGGAAGTAGTCGGTGGCCTCGCGACAGATCTCGCCCGACATGCCGTCGGTGATGAAGCCTTCGCTGCCCTGCCCGACCTCGATCCGGCACGCCCCGCGCCCGCTGCTGTTCGTTCGTTTCCTTGGGCACCAGCAGGATCACGACGCCGGCGTTCCGCGAGCGGGTGCCGACGGCGTCGTTCTGCCCCAGCTTCCACTGGCGGGCGATCTGCAGCGCGATCTCCGACGCCTGCCGGTCGCCGATGTCCGCCATCGTGACGATGGCGATCTCCCCGCCACTTTTCGCCTTCACGTCCTCGGCGATGCGCGTCAGCAGGCTGACACGCTCGGCCGGGAGGATGTTCGCAAAGTCGTTGACGTACCCCGCTGGGGTCGCCGGTATCGTCACGCCCTGGACGAAAGCCAGGACACCGGCGACGAGCGCCGAGAGAAAGTGCATCGAATGGGTTGGAGGTGACGTCGAATAATACGCCCCGGGCCGCCGGAAGTGTCATCATGCACCTCCTGCCCCACTGCGGTGCGTGGCATGGCAATCCACCGGCGGTGTAACTTTCGCGCTCCATCCGACCCGACCATCATGACCGTTCGTCCCGCACTCGGCGCGCTCGTCGCGACCCTCCTGATCGCCTGCGCGAGGACCGCCGAAAGCGCGCCGGCCAGCAAAACCGCCGGCACTACCCCGGCAGCGGCGGCGCCGGGCGCGCAGAAGTACGGCCCCGATCAGCTCCCGGTCGCCCTCGACACCGCGTTGCTCCGCAAGGCCGACCTCGGCCGCATCGCCGGCGACTCAGCGGCCAAGGTGATCGTGCTCGAAGTCAGCGACTTCCAGTGCCCGTACTGCAAGGCCTTCCACGACCAGACCTACCCGGCCGTGAAGGCGCAATACGTGGACAACGGCAAGGCGCGCATCGCCTACGTCAACCTGCCGCTGCGCAGCCACCAGAATGCGTGGCCGGCGGCCGAGGCGGCGATGTGTGCGTCGGTGCAGGGTCAGTTCTGGCCGATGCACGATTCGCTGTTCCTGGCGCAGGATCGCTGGGCCGGGATCGCCAAGCCCGACACGATGTTCGCGCGCTTCGCCCGCACCCTGCGCCTCGAGGCGGGCGCCTACGACAACTGCATGTCGTCGCACGCCACACGACCGCTGATCGCCAGTGATGCCGAACGGTCGTCGAACGCCGGCATCAGTGGCACGCCCGCATTCATCATCGGCGATAGCCTGATCAGCGGTGCGTATCCGTTTCCGGACTTCAAGCGCGTGATCGACGCCAACCTCGCGTCGCAGCGGCGCTGACCGGCACCTCCGCACCGGCGTTCGATGCATCCACTGCTGCGCGCGCTCTACGGCGGCGCGGGCCTCCTCGCCCGCGCCGCCGTTGCGACGGGGGTGCCCGGTGACGGCAAGCTGGCGCGCACGATCAACCAGCGTCGCGGCCTCGCCCGGCGCTATCGACACTTCGGCGACACCACACGCGACGCGCACCGTCCACTGGCCTGGTTCCATGCGCCGAGTGTGGGCGAAGGGTTGCAGGCGACACCGGTGATGGCGCGGCTGCGTGAGCGCCGGCCCGACGTGCAGCTCGCCTACACACACTTTTCGCCCAGCGCCGCCGCCTTCGCGAGACGCACCGGCGCCGATTTCGCAGACTACCTGCCCTTCGACTCCGCGCGCGAGATGGGTGCGGCGCTGGAGGCGCTGCGCCCGTCGGCGCTGGTCTTCAGCAAGCTCGATGTCTGGCCGCTGCTGGTGGAGCAGGCAGTGCGTCGCCGCGTGGCGCTGGGCATGATCAGCGCGACGTTGTCCGAAGGTTCTGGCCGGCTCGGAGGCCTCTCGGCGGCCGTCACGCGCGACGCCTACGCGGCGCTGCAGGCCGTGGGCGCCATCGACGATGCCGACGCGTCACGACTGGTGGGCATCGGCGTGCGCGAGCCGGTGATCCGCGTCACTGGCGACACGCGCTACGACCAGGTCTGGCAACGCGCGCAGCGAGTGCACGACGACGCACCGTGGCTGCAACGCTTTCGTGCCGCGCAGCGAGTGACGCTGGTGGCCGGCAGCACCTGGCCCGCCGACGAGGCGATGCTGCTGCCGGCATGGCAAGCGCTGGCGGTGCGTTGGCCCGGCGCATTGCGATTGATCATCGCCCCGCACGAACCGACGGCGACACACCTCGCACCGGTGGAAGCGTGGGCGACGGCGAACGGCTTGCGCTGCGCACGCCTGGACGCCGACGACGACGCAGTGGCCGACGTGGTGCTGGTGGACCGCGTGGGGGTGCTGGGCGACCTGTATGCCGTTGCTGACGCGGCGTTCGTCGGCGGCGGTTTTCACGGCGCCGGATTGCATTCCGTGCTCGAGCCGGCAGCATTTGGCGCTCCCGTGGTCTTCGGCCCGCAGCACGCCAACAGCCGTGACGCCGACCTGCTGCTCCGCGATGCCGCGGCACGTGCCGTCATCGACACCGCGACCTTGCACGGGACGCTCGAAAATTGGCTTGACCCCGCCGACGCCCACGTGCGGCGCGAGGCCGGCGCGCGCGCCAGGGCCCGTGTGCAACTCGGACTTGGCGCCGCCGACCGCGCCACCGACCTGGTGCTCTCACTGCTGCCGGCGCAAATGCGCTGACGACAGCGAGCGGCGTGCGCGCACATCAGCCGTGCGCACCCGTCAGGGCAACTTCGCATCGCACGGCATGCGCACGTCCGAGAGCGCCGCGAAGCGGCCCGCGTACACCGCCAGCACATACACGCGCGCCGGCGAGACTTCCCACGTCAGGTGCAGCGGCGCGGTGTTGAACGCCCGCTTCCAGAAGCGTGAGACGGTCTGCGGTGCGAACAGGTGGGACGGCGCACCGAGGGGATCGCTGCATTCGTCGGGTGGCCCGTACTTCTGCTCCAGCGCCTGCTGCAGCGCCAGCACACCGTGCCGCAACGACAGCGTGTCCGCGAACTGCTGTGTCAGGATCACCGCCGTCACTCTCGGTGCCGTGTCACGCGTCATCGGGTCGGCCGAGAAGTGCACCGACAGGCGATCCGAGGCAGTGAGCGCCAGCGACGTCTCGATCGAACCGTCCGGCAACGTCAGCGGCCACACCGCCCGGACGTCGCTCTTCCGCTGGCCCAGTCGCTCGGCCACCCGGAAGAACGCCTGTATCGCGCCCGGCGAACGGTCGCCACCGGGCGATTGCGCCAGCGGTGCCTGAAACGGCACCGCCAGCAGCATCACCAGTGGAAGCGCACGCGGAAGAGCATGATGACGCGACACGAGGACCCCCATGAGTGAGCGCGTGAGTGTGGCCCGGCAGACCGGCGACCCTCTACCGTGTCCCATCGTGTCAGCACGTCGTCATTCAGCGATCGTTCTCGCCGCCATCGGACGGCGGCAGCAACGGATTCGCGGACCCCGGGTTGTACCAGCCGCCGTAGGGATCCGTGACGTTGATGCGTCCGGAGCCGACCGCATCGAACAAGAGGCGGCCGCAGTCGGCGTTGCTCAGGTTCGAGTGTGCCAGCCCTGCGCCGAAGACGCCGTTGCTCGAGAACACCAGCCCGGCCAATGGACGCGTCGTGAACTGCGACTCCCCAAATGCCGTCACCAGGTCTGCGGCCATCTCCATCGTCTCGGCCCACGAAAACGGTGAGTTCGGGTCCAGCGCAAAACGGCGGTAGAGCATGCAACCATAGATGCCGCCGGAGAGCAGTTCGGCCTTGACCGTGCCGCCATAGAAATCATTGGCCCGAATCTTCGCCTTGGCCTTGAACTCCAGGATCGCCTGCTCGAAGAACTGCGTGATGGTGTTGCCCACCGTCGAATACCGATTCGGATTCAGCTTGATCAGGATCTCCGCCCACTTGATCAGCACGCGCTGTTCGCGCGGTGAGAGGGAGGCCCACCAGTCGGCATCCACGCCAGGCGGGGCTGGAATCGGATCCACGTCGGCGGATGACGCTTCCACGCTGTACGTCGCGTCGGCAGTGTTCAGGCACGGCACCGGCCCGACGTTCACGTACGACGGAAAGTTCATGGCTTGCCCGAGGTTGAACGGCAGGCCCAGCGCCGCGCCACTGAACGTCGCCCGCACCGTCCACACCGGCAGCGGATTGGACACACTCGCCGACACCACCTGTGCTACCGCTTCACTGCCGCAGCTGGTGGTCGTCGCGGACGGCAGACGCTCCGGCGGCACGCCGGTCGGATCATCCGCACACGCCGCCAGCACCAGCACCCCACACGCCGCCAGCCACGTTCCTGCGGCCAGTCGCTTCATGGTCGTCACCTCCTGCCAGGCGTGGGCATCAGCGATGGGCGCACTCCCTGGCGAGGCGTGCATCGCGTCGGCCATGACGTGTGGCTGACGCGGCCACTGTGCGATCGCCGGTACCCGAGGCGTGATCCGGAATCACGCAGCCATCGCCGAATTCGCGCGTCGCGATGACGCGCGCGTGACGAGGTCACGGCGCACCGTATTCCCGGCGCCGCCATCCAACCGTTGGCGCCCATCGCATCACCGCACGCCACTCTGTCGCAGGGCGGGCCGCGAATTACTGTTCACGTGATGTCTCAGTCCCGGCGTTCGCTGCTCTGCGGAGGTTCCGCGCTGCTCTCCGCAGCGCTGCTCTGCGCCTGCCAGTCGGCAGGGGCACCGAAACCGCTCGCGCCGACCCCCAACGCCGTCGCAACGGCGATCACGGGACCACCACGTCCCGTCAGCGGCGTGCTGATCGACAGCCTGCTGACCAACGACGTGCTGCGCGGCGCGCTGCTGTCACTGGATGGCGAGACCAGCGTACACAGCACCACCGACCGCGGTGCGTTCCGGTTCGACAGCGTCACGCCGGGCCCGCATCGCCTGATCGTGCGCCACCCCCTGCTCGACTCACTCGGCATCGATACGATCGGAGTGGACCTGCGCGTGGGCCTGCGCGACGAGCCGATCACCGCGGCGCTTCCCACCGCCGCCGCCTACGTCATCGCCCGCTGTGGCGTCACCCGCGGACGGGTCGGCGAAGGCATGCTGGTCGGCGTGGTACGACATGCGCAGTCCGACGAACCGATCGCCGGC
>JANMON010000056.1:0-7826 GCA_031369265.1 Gemmatimonadaceae bacterium
TATGGACTCAATTACACGGCTCAACGACGCTACACGGGATCAGAAGTGATGTTTTTCAGCAAGCGCATTCAAGTCCCATTGCAACAGTTTCGGGCTCACATGACGCCGATACGGTTTCCCGTGGATGTCAGTGCGTGGATCGGCGCCTATCCGTTTCGCGAGCTGCCGCATCCCGACGCCGAGGTGCTGGTGCGCGTGCTGCAGCGCGAGGGTATCGGCCAGGCGTGGGTCGGCGCGTTGCCGTCGGCATGGCACCGTGATCCTGGGCCGTCGAATACGTGGCTCTACGCGCAGTTGGCGCCGCACGCGGGCGTCTTGCTGCCGTCACCGACGGTGCGCCCCGATTGGCCTGGCTGGGAATCGCTGCTGGACGATGCGGTGCTGCGCGGTGCGCCCTCGGTGCGCGTGTATCCCATGCAGCTCCAGCTGTCGGCGACCTCGCCAGCCTTGGCCTCGCTTTCGCGCGCCTGTGCGGACCGCGGGCTGGTGGTGCAGTTGACGGTGCGATTCGAGGACCTGCGCCAGCGGCATCCCATGGACGGGGCAGGGGATCTCACTGCCGCGCACATCCGGGCCATGGTGCGCAGCGATCCGCGGGTCCGCGTGATCGTCAGCGGCGCCGGTCGCGACCTGATCGAGGAGGTGCACTGGTCGCTGACGCCGGACGAACAGGCGCGCTGCTTCTGGGACTGGGCCTGGGTGTGGGGACCGCCCGAGGATCACCTCGCGCACCTCTTCCAGACGGTCGGCCCGGCCCGGTTCGTGTTCGGCGGCTACTGGCCGCTGCGGCTGATGCAGGCGCCGCTGGCAACACTTTTCCTGTCCGAGCCGTTGTTGCCCGCAGTCACGATGTCGTCGGCGGCCGAGATCGCTGTTCGGGCACGGAGCGAGGCGGGATAAGGGTATCGCGCTCATCCGTGTGAAACCGGACTCGATTCTGCACGACGGTGCGGTGACTGGAGTTGCGTTAGTACCGGGCTAAACCGCGTTTTGTGCGACGCCACAACGACTTGCGTGATTTTCCCGGCCTCGCTTTCTTTGACCTCGTATGGCCCCGACTTTGTGAAAAGTTTCACATGGGGCGTTCTGCAGGGTGTCGGACTTCAACTGGTCTCACCGAATGACGCAGCGCAAGAAGTGGGCAGCCATCCCAGGGTTTTTCCTTGTCGCCGCGATTGCGGCGGGCCTGTCCGCCTACAGTGGTGCCACCGCCCGCGACGCCGATGCCGCGCAGGCACCGGCCGCAGCCAACAAGCTCGGCTACCCCACGTTCACGGGGCTCAGCGGCACCAACCTCGATGGGGTGCGCAACAACACCGAGGCGTCGGCCCTGCCGAAGATCACCGGTGACTCGGGCCTCAAGCTCGACCCCAAGAAGGGCCCCTGGGCGTACTCCGGCGCCAGTTCGCCGCAGAATTACTCCCCGGAACAGCCGGTGAAGTTCCCGCATCCGCAGCATGTGCAGAAGCTGGGCATGAACTGCACCTATTGCCATTACTCCGCCGGCAAGGCGCAGGACCCGGGCCTGCCGTCGGTCGCCACCTGCATGGGCTGTCACACGCTGGTCGCCACGGGCAAGCCGGAGATCAAGAAGCTGGCGGCGTATTACGCCATGGGACAGCCGGTACCGTGGGCCCGCATGCACAAGGTGCCGGAATACGTGCACTTCCCGCACTCGCGTCACGCCAACGGCGGCGTCACCTGCCAGACCTGCCACGGCGAGATCCAGAAGATGACGCAGGTCTTCCAGTACTCCTCGCTGAACATGGGCTGGTGCGTGAACTGTCATATCGAGCGCAAGGCGCGATACGACTGCAGCACCTGCCACTACTAGTCGCACCTGCTCTGTGGCGTGATGCACCGCGCATCACGCCGTGTCGTGTTTCACGATTGAGGACTACTGCATGAGCACTGAGTCGGGAGCGTCAGGCGTCAAGCGCCGCGACTTCCTCAAGATCCTGGGCGTCACCACCGCGGCCACCGCCGCGACCGGGTGCAGCACGGATCATGTGCGGAAGCTGATCCCGTACGTGGCCAACCCGGACAACACCGTCCCGGGCGTCTCGAACTATTTCGCCAGCACCTGTCGCGAGTGCGCCACGTCGTGCGGCATCCTGGTCGAGACCCGTGACGGGCGCGCCATCAAGGTCGAGGGCAACCCGAACACCGAGCTGAATCGCGGCGCGTTGTGCGCCAAGGGGCAGTCGTCGCTGCAGGGCCTCTACAATCCCGATCGTTTCCGCCAGCCGATGGCCCGCAAGAATGGCCAGCTGACGCCGGTCACGTGGGACGAGGCGCTCCAGGCGCTGGCCACCAGGCTCGGTGAGGTGCGCAGCAAGGGGCAGGCGAACAGCGCGGTGTTCATCAACCAGCACGAGGCAGGCAGCTTCCCGGCCTTCCTCGACAACTGGCTCAACGAATACGGCATGCCGCAGCACATCAGCTACGACGCTGATGCACCGGCATCCGCCATCGCTGCACATCAGGCGGCCTACGGCGTGGCCTGGCCGACCTTCGACTTCGACGCCGCGTCATTGGTGGTCAGCTTCGGTGCCGACTTCCTCGATGGCTGGGGACCGAGTGTTCCGCTGCAGCTGGCCTGGGCCGATGCCCGCGCCAAGATCGAAGGCGCGCCGCGTGCCGTCTACATCGGCGCCCGTCGTTCACTCACCGGCCTGAACGCCGATGCGTGGATTGCCTGCCGTCCCGGCTCCGAACTCGCAATCATCCAGTTCCTGCGCGGCAGCAAGCCGGCCGCTGATGCAGCCGCCGCCTCCGATGTCTCGGTCGCCACGCTGGAAGGATTGAAGAAGGAAATCACCGACGCCAAGCGCTCATTGCTGCTGGCGGGTGGCAACGCCGCCGATTCGACGCAGGTGGCGGTCGAAGTCCACGAGTTCAACAAGTTCCTCGGCAATGTCGGCATCACCGTCAAGCCGGCCGCACCGCTGGGCGTGTATCAGCGCCTCGACGTCACCGCCGCCGTCTACAACGTCTCCGAGCGCATGAACGCCGGCGCCGTGCCGCTGCTCTTCGTGCGCGGCGCGAACCCGGTGCACACGTTGCCGAAGTCGGTCAAGTTCGCCGAGGGCATGGCGAAGGTCGGCTTCAAGGTGTCGTTCACCAACGTGCCGGATGAGACGACCGAACTGGCCGACCTCGTGCTCCCCGATCATCATGGGTTGGAGAGCTGGGGCGATGCCGAACCCACGGCTGGCACGCTGCACTTGCAGCAGCCGTCGATGGAGCCGGTGTTCCAGAGCCGCGCCACCGCCGACGTGCTGATCGAGGTCGCGAAGAAGGACGCCGCGCTGGCCTCGAAGTACGCCGTGAAGGATTATCGCAGCTGGCTGATCTCGCGTTTCCCGGGTGGCCAGTCGGCGCACACGGTGGCGCTGGCCAAGGGTGTCGCCGCGGCCTCGTCGCTGCGCGCATCGGAGCGCACTGCGGGTGAGCTGACGCGGAAGCCGGTGGCGGGCTTCGCCGGTGCCGGTGACTTCCATCTCGTGATCAATCCGTCACCCACGCTCGGCACCGGTTCCGGCGCCAACAAGCCGTGGCTGATGGAATTGCCCGATCCGGTCTCGAAGATCGCGTGGCAGTCTTGGGTCGAGATGCATCCGATGGCGCTGAAGAAGCTCGGCCTCGTGCGTGGTGACCTCGTCACCATCGAGACCGCCGCCGGCAAGGCGACGCTGCCCGTCTACAACTATCTCGGCATTCGCCCCGACACCATCGCGGTGTCGCTGGGCTACGGTCACAAGAGCCAGGGCGGTCGCAAGTTCGATCCGGATGGCGATCGCCGCACGCCGTTCTACAGTGGCTACGGCCGCTATGCGGAAGGCGTCGGCATGAACGCCGTCGATCTCGTCTCCGGTGACACCGACGCCCTCTCCGGTTCCATCGCCTACACCAGCATGAAGGCGAAGGTGACCAAGACGGGCGAGAACATCGACTTGATCACCACCGAGGGTTCGGCGCGTCAGCATTCGCGCGGCATCGGCCAGGCCACGACGCTGGCGGCATTGGTTGCCTCCCGTTCGCAGACCGAAGGCGCGCACGGCGGTGAACAGGCTGCGCCGGCCGCCGAGCATGGCGCCAAGCCGGCCGAAGGCGCCCATGAACTCGGTCCCAAGGAATGGGGCGGCAACGAGCATGCGTTCGTCGGCGGTGCTCCGACGGAATTCCTGCCGGGCCTCAAGAGCCCCGTCGCCAACGACGCGCAGGGTGACCTCGGCACGCAGGATTCGAAGGCCAAGGGCATGTACTCCGAGCAGCACTGGAGCGGCATGGCCAAGCGTCGCTGGGCGATGACGGTGGACCTCAGCCGCTGCACGGGCTGCTCGGCCTGCGTCACCGCCTGTTACAGCGAGAACAACATTCCGACCGTCGGGGCCAGCTGGCAGGGACGCGCGCTGTCGCCGACGGTGTGGGATACGCGCCCGGGTGCGAACATCCTCAAGGGTCGCGAGATGGCGTGGATCCGCCTCGAGCGGTACTTCGAGGGCGCCGACGATGCCGAGAACGTGTTCGACCCCGGCTTCGACACGCGCTTCGTGCCGATGATGTGCCAGCACTGTGGCAATGCGCCGTGTGAGCCGGTGTGCCCGGTGTACGCTACGTATCACTCGCCCGACGGCCTCAACGTGCAGGTGTACAACCGCTGCGTCGGTACGCGCTACTGCAGCAACAACTGCCCGTACAAGGTCCGCTACTACAACTGGTTCGGCTACGGTGAGCCGGGACGCCGCCAGTATGCGTTCCCCGAGCCGATGCACATGCAGCTGAACCCGGATGTGACGGTTCGCGGCAAGGGCGTGATGGAGAAGTGCACGTTCTGCGTGCAGCGCATCCGCGAGGCCGAGACGCGGGCGGATCTCGAGCATCGTCCGCTGCAGGGTGACGAATTCACGACCGCCTGCGCGCAGGCCTGTCCGTCGAAGGCGATCACGTTCGGTGATGCAGCCGATCCGGCCTGGACGGTGGCGAAGCAGGTGGAGGACGAGCGAGCGTACCACGTCTTCGAGGTGCTCAACACCTATACGGCCGTGGTCTATCTCAAGAAGATCAATCACACGGTCGAGGCCTGACCCGAATGGCGACGACTGCGAAGCCGGTTGTGGGCAAGATCAAGCGCCCGAACATCCCGTCGGCCGGAATTCAGGTTCCGGCGGTCAGCACGTTCGAGCAGGTCGATAACGAAATCCTCGCGACGCTGAAGCCCAGCCCGAAGTGGTTCATCGGGCTCGGCATCGCGATCGCGGCGATGCTGGTGGGCGCCTCGGCGTGGACGTTCCAGATCTACTGGGGCCTCGGCAACGCCGGCTACGTGCCGCCGGTGATGTGGGGCGTGTACATCATCACGTTCGTGTTCTGGGTGGGCATCGGCCACGCCGGGACGCTGATCTCGGCCATCCTGTATCTCTTCCGCGCCGGATTCCGCACCACGATCTATCGCGCGTCCGAAGCGATGACGGTGTTCGCGGTGATGACGGCAGGACTCTTCCCGATCATTCACATCGGGCGGCCGTGGAAGTTCTTCTGGCTGATTCCGTACCCGAACTGGCGCCTGCTCTTCCCCCAGTTCAAGAGCCCGCTGCTGTGGGACGTGTTCGCGATCTCGACCTACCTCACGATCTCGACGACGTTCCTCTATCTCGGCCTGATCCCTGACTTCGCCGTCATGCGCGATCGGGAGACCAACCCGATCCGTCGCCGTATCTTCGCCATGCTGTCGCTGGGCTGGAAGAACACCGACCGGGAATGGCGTCACTTCGCCAAGATGTACATGTTCCTGGCCGCGTTCAGCACGCCGCTGGTGCTCTCGGTGCACTCGGTGGTGTCGTTCGACTTCGCGATGGCGCTCACGCCGGGCTGGCACGCGACGATCTTCCCGCCGTACTTCGTCGCCGGCGCGATCTTCTCCGGCTTCGCGATGGTCTGGACGATCATCATCCCGCTGCGGAAGTGGTGGAACCTCGAACACTACGTCACGCTGAACCATCTCGACGCCACCGCCAAGGTGGTGCTGTTCACGTCGATCATGGTCGGAAGCGGCTATCTGTCGGAGTTCTTCATCGCCTGGTTCTCCGGTGTGGCGCCGGAGCAGGAGTACTTCTGGAATCGCGTCTTCGGGCAGTGGTGGTGGGCCGGCTGGCTCCTGCTGCTCTGCAACATGATCTTCCCGCTGTCGCTGTTCTCGCAGAAGCTGCGCCGCAACCCGACCTGGCTCTGGATCCTGTCGATCATCATCAACATCGGCATGTGGTACGAGCGCTTCGTGATCGTGGTGCCGTCGCTGAGCCATGAGTTCGAGCCCTGGCAGTGGACGAACTACACGCCGAGCTGGATCGACATGTGCTTCCTTGTGTGCTCGTTCGGCTGGTTCATCATGTGGTTCCTGCTGTTCATCAAGCAGATGCCCGTCATCGCCATCGCCGAAGTGAAGGAAATCGTGCCGCCGAAGATGAAGAACGATCATGGAGGGCATCACTGATGCAGGGCGTCCTGGCAGTTTTCCCGCAGCTGGATGCAGTCTGCGATGCGATCCGTGATCTGAAGGCCAAGAAGGTCCCGAAGGTGACGGTGTACTCGCCGACCATCCAGCACGAGATCGATGATGCGATCGATGCCCCGACCAGCGTGGTGCGCGTCTTCACGCTGATCGGCGCGTCACTCGGCGTCACGTTCGGCTACTGGGTGTCAATCTGGTCGTCGGAGTACTGGCCGCTGCAGGTTGGCGGCAAGGCGATCGCCAGCTGGATCCCGTACACGATCATGGGCTTCGAGATGTTCGTCATGGTCGGTTGTCTGAGCACGGTGGCCGGCATGTTCATCAACGCCCAGATCCCGCGTCTGGTGACGAACTTCGGGTACGACAAGCGGTTCACGCACGGCAATTATGGGATCTGGATCGAGACCACGCCGGACAAGTTCGCTGAACTCGAGAAGACGTTGAAGGCCCACGGGGCTGTGGAGGTTCGCGGTGAGCGCTAAATCATTCCGCATGGCCGCGACGGCACTGATGCCCTTGGCATTGGGGGCCTGTTCATGGTTCACCGATTTCCGGGATCAGCCGGCAATTCAGCCGTGGGACTCGGTGGCCGATACGATCGCGCCGCGTGGGCAGCCTGTGAACTCTGTCCCGGTGACGGGCTTGCAGACGCCTGGCTACACCTACAGCTACCGCGCGTTGCCGAACGTGATTGACTCGATGGCTGGGTTGGTCAATCCGAAGGATCCGTCGAAGCTGACCACTGCCGAGCTCGATTCATCGTTGGCGAACGGGCAGCGGTACTATCAGCAGAACTGCGCGGTCTGTCACGGTGATTCGGGCCTGGGCAATGGACCGACCACGAAGTATGGCGTTCCTGGCATCAACCTGATGACGGATATGACCAAGGCGCGCACGGATGGCTACGTCTACGGGATGCTGCGCAATGGTCGCGGGTCGATGCCGAGCTACAACCGCATCGAGGAGCCGGATCGCTGGGATGTGGTGAACTACGTCCGAGGGCTCCAGGGCAAGTTCCCGGGGCGCACGATCGCGACCGGGCCGCTGGGATATCCTGGCCAGACCGGCTTCACCATCCCAACCTATACCAAGACGGCCCCCACACGCCCCGCGCCGATGTGGCGTCCGACTTCCACTCCCACCATGGCACCGAAGCCTGCCGGTGATGTGCCGGCGGCGGCGCCTGCCCCGCAGGGGAAGCACTAGTGAGTATTCACAATCCCACGTATCCGCCCAAGGCGGATCTGCTCGCCGCTTCATCGAAGCCGATCGCCGGCTGGATCAAGAGCGCGGCGCTCGCCTCGACGGCTGT
>JANMON010000085.1:0-49764 GCA_031369265.1 Gemmatimonadaceae bacterium
ATCTCCCACTGATGGCGGCTGGCCGCCTCGGCGATCTTGCGCTGGAACCACCCTTCCTCGAGGCCGCGCACCACGCCGCCCTGCTCCTCGATCTGCGCGAAGAGCGACTCGGCCTCGCGTTCCAGCGAGTCGGTGAGGCTCTCCACGTAGTACGATCCGCCGAGCGGGTCCATCACGTGCGAGACGCCCGTCTCGTAGGCCAGGATCTGCTGGGTGCGAAGCGCCACCTGCACCGCTTCCTCGGTGGGGAGCGCGAGCGTCTCGTCCATCGAGTTGGTGTGCAGCGATTGCGTGCCACCCAACACCGCCGCCAGCGCCTGATAGGCCACGCGGGCCACGTTGTTCATCGGCTGCTGCGCGGTGAGCGTGACGCCGGCGGTCTGCGAGTGGAAGCGCAGCATCCACGACTTCGGGTCCTTGGCGCCGTACTTCTCGCGCATCACGCGCGCCCAGATGCGGCGGGCGGCGCGGAGCTTGGCGATCTCCTCGAAGAAGTCGGTGTGGATGTTGTAGAAGAACGACAGGCGCGGTGCGAACGCATCCACGTCCAGCCCGCGCGCGATGCCCCGCTCCACGTAGGTGAAGCCGTCGGCCAGCGTGAACGCCAGTTCCTGCGCCGCCGTCGATCCCGCCTCGCGGATGTGGTAGCCGGAGATGGACACGGTGTTGAACAGCGGCGCGTGCTGCGCGCTCCACTCGAAGCCATCGACGATCAGGCGCAGCGCCGGCTCGATCGGGAAGCACCAGGCGTGTTGCGCCATGTACTCCTTGAGGATGTCATTCTGCACCGTGCCGCGGATCTTCGACGCCGGCACACCCTGCTTTTCGGCGGCGGCGATGTAGAAGCAGTACACGATCATCGCCGGGCCGTTGATCGTCATCGAGGTGGACACCTGGTCGAGCGGAATGCCGTCGAAGAGCGTCTCCATGTCGGCCAGCGAGGAGATCGACACACCGGTCTTGCCGACTTCACCTTCCGAGCGCGGGTGATCGGCGTCGTAGCCCATCAGCGTGGGGAAGTCGAACGCGACCGAGAGGCCCGTCTGCCCCTGCGAGAGCAGGAACTTGAAGCGTTCGTTGGTGTCGCGTGCCGAGCCGAAGCCGGCGAACTGGCGCATCGTCCAGAGCTTGCCGCGATAACCGGTGGGATGAATGCCGCGCGTGAACGGCCAGGCTCCCGGCACCTCGAACGCCGTCTCCGGGTCGGGGCCATCCAACGGTGTGTAGAGCGGCTCGACGGTGTCCGCGGAGTTCGTGTAGGCCACGTCGCGCACCTGGCCCTTGTCGAAACGCGCGCGCCAGCCGGCGACTTCCGAGCGCAGGCGTTCCAGCTCGGCCTGCTGCTCGCGGACGGTCTCGGACAGGTCGGAGATCGATGTCATGTGGGGTGCCCCGCCATCAGGGTTGCACTGCGCGCCAGAAGTGCGTCGGCGATCGCAAAAGGTGTGGTGGTGCCCCGCTCGAGAGCGGGAAGTGCGGCGTCGAGAAACGCTTGCGTGTCCGGATCACTCCAGAGCCGGCGTCGCAACCGATCCTCGGCCACCTCGACGATCCGTTCGCGCATCCGGCTGCGGCGTCGTACAGCCAGCCCGCCGGAGCTTTCAAGATACTCGAAGTGGCGGGCGATGGCCGCCAGCAGCTCGGGGATGCCGCGCCCGTCGGCGGCGACGGTATTGACCACCGCGGGCACCCAGCCGCCCGCGGCATGTGGATCGGCCGTTGCGGCCCGCGCCGCCTTGGCGGGCGACAGCGCCAGCTTCGCCGCCTCGCGTTCGGCCTCGCCCAGCCTGCGCAGGTCCACGCCATGGTGCGCCGGCACGCCGCGCATGGTGTCGCCGATGCGCATGCCGAGCATCAGCTCGATGTCGCCACGGAGCCGGTCGGCACCCGGCCGATCACTCTTGTTGACCACGAAGAGGTCGGCGATCTCCATCACGCCGGCCTTCAGCGTCTGGATGCTGTCACCACTCTCCGGCACCAGCACCACAACGCTCGTATCCGCCGTGCGCGCCACATCCAGTTCGCTCTGGCCAACGCCCACCGTCTCGATCAGGATGCGGTCGAAACCGAAGCCATCCAGCACGTCGCACGTCTCTCGTGTGGCAGCGGCGAGGCCGCCGAGCGAGCCGCGTGTGGCCATCGACCGGATGTAGACGCCGGGATCGAGTGCCACCCGCTCCATCCGAATGCGATCGCCAAGCAACGCGCCGCCGGTGAACGGCGACGTGGGGTCCACGGCCACCACCGCGACCGTCAGTCCATCTGCGCGCAACGATTCGACCAGCGCCGTGGTGATGGTGCTCTTGCCGGCACCCGGCGGACCGGTGATGCCGATGCGGCGCGCGCGGCCGAGTCGCGGATGCAGCGTGGCCAGCAGCGCGTCGAAGCCATCGCGATGGTTCTCGACGATCGAGATGGCGCGTGCCAGCGCCGCCCGATGCCCGGCGTCGAACGACACCAACAGCTTCGTGATGGCGGGTGGCACCGCCACCGTTTGAGCCTGCGCACTCATGTCGGACCGGCCACGGGTTGATGGTCGTCGTGCTCGTCGTCGATGTCACCGACGACTTCCTCCAGCAGGTCCTCCAGCGTCACCAGCCCAAGCACCGGGCCGCCGCCTTCACGCACGATGGCGAGGTGCTGACGGTTCTGCAGCATGGCGAAGAGCTGGTCGCTGCACTTGCGGTCGATCGACGCCGTGCCGACAGCGCGCACCGGCAGCGCGGCCTCGCCTTCGCTGGTCAGCACGTCGCGAACGTGCACCATGCCGGCGATGTCGTCCAGCGTACCGTTGAACACCGGCACACGGCTGTACCCCGACTGCGCGATCTGTCTCGCCTGGTCGGCGTGCGACAATCGCACGTCGAGGGCGAAGATCTGCTCACGTGGCGTCAACACGTCGCGCAGCGTCTTGTCGCCGAACTGCACCAGCCCGGTGATGATTTCGCGCTCCCCGGGCAGGCTCACACCTTCACGTTCCCCTTCACTGAGCAGCGCTTCCAGCGCATCACGCTCGGCGTCGGCCGGCGTGCCAGCGTGCACCGGCCGCATCGCACGCTCGAGCACCCGCGCCGGCATCAGGAACAGTCCGAGGACCAGCTCCACCACCTGCAGCAATGGCAACAGGAACGGCGCCAGCGCCACCGCCCACCGCTGCCCGATGGCTCGCGGTACGGCCACGCCGAGCAGCAGCACGCCGCCGCCAGTGAGCGCCAGCCAGACCAGCAGCGAGCCCGGTGCATCGCGCAGCGCCAGCGCCAGCGTGGCACCGCCGGCGACCACCACCGCCGCCGCACCCGCACCTGCCGCCAGTTGCAGTCGCTGCGGCTGTTCGAGATAAGCCTCCGCCAGCTTCGCACCGCGCAGTCGCTGCTCCACCCAGTGCCGCAGCCAGATGCGGCTGACGGCCCGCACCGCATGTGCAGCGAGCGACATCGAGGCCACGCCGGCGACGATCAGGATCACGATCGCGAGTGGTCCCATCAGTGCTCCGTCTCGCTGGCGCGGGGCCCCGCGTCACCGAGACGCTCGAAGTAGACGCGCAACACCTGACGACGCCGCACCTGCTCCACCACCACCCGGAAGCCTGCGATCTCCAACTGCTCGCCGGCGCGCGGTACGCGGCCCAGGCGTTCCATGATCAGGCCACCGACGGTGCCCACCTCGTCGCTCTCGATGTCCACGCCGAGCGTCTCGGACAGTTCACCGAGCGAGATGCGGCCGGTGACCCAGTACTCCCGGTTGTCGCGACTCTCGAACTGTCGCGCATCCTCGGCGTCATGTTCATCGTCGATCTCGCCCACGACTTCCTCGAGGATGTCCTCGATCGTGACGATGCCGGCGGTGCCGCCGTATTCGTCCATCACGATCGCGATGTGCGTGCGCTGCGACCGGAATTCGCGCAGCAACGCATCGATCGCCTTGGTCGGCGGGATGTAGAAGGCCGGCCGCATGCGCGAGAGCCAACCGGCTGAAGGCTCTGCGTCGGCGAGGATGTCTGCCAGCAGGTCCTTCACGTACAGCACGCCGATCACGTCGTCGATGCGATCCCTGTAGATCGGGAGCCGAGAGTGCGCCGATGCGCGGAAGCGATCGATCACTTCCGACCATGGCGTCTCGCGCTCCACCGCGATCAGCTCCACGCGTGGCGTCATGATTTCCTGCACCTGCGTCTCGCCGAGTGCGAAGGCGCCCTCGAGCAGCGTCTTCTCCTTTCCGGTGACGTCAGCCTCGGCGGCCACGATGTCGAGGAACTGCTCGGTGGCGGTCTCCTCGGCGTCCAGATCGATGCGCGCCTTCGGAAAGAGCGATGCCAGCGCCCGTTCGGTGCGCTCCATGATCGCCACCACCGGCGTGGCGATGAGCGTGACGAACGCGGCCCACCCGGAGAGCCAGTCACTCGGGCCCGCCGCGCGCGTGGCGCCGATGGTGCGGGCGAACGTTTCTGCACTGCCCACCGAGAGGAGCAGCAGCGCGAGGGCCGCGATCAGCGCGGGGCCGTCGTCGTCCCAGAGCGGCGGGGCGCTGGCGCCTACGGCCAGGAAGCAGAGCAGTCGTGCGGCGCTCAGCGCCCGGTGCACGCGTTCGCGGTCGCGCACCAGCCAAGCGCGACGCACATCGTCAGCCGGCCCGGTCGTGAGGCTGGTGACGAAGCCGTCCGCCGCGACCGATGCACCGGCCGCAAACAGGAACACCGCGAACAAGACCCAGAGAGCCATACCGGTCAGACGAGGCCGCGACGAATGGCCGCACGCAGGTACTTCTCCTGCGCACGCCACATCGGTGAGTCCACCCGGGCGTCACCATCCGGATGCTCCAACCCGAGCGTGTGCAACGTGCCGTGGATCACCAGCCGGGCCAGTTCCTCACGCACCGGCACGCCCCACGCCTTCGCGTTCGTGCGTGCCACATCGGGACAGATGTAGAGATCACCAGTCACGGGCGCGTCAGCCACCGGGCGCGTCAGCTCGAAGGTGATGATGTCGGTGGCACCGGCGTGCCCGAGCTGCTCCCGGTTCATCTTCGCCATCGCCCGCGACGAGAGAAACGTCACGCTCATGACGGCGTCCGGCACAGCCTCGGCTTTCAGCACCAGGGCCACCAACGCCTCGACCCGCGCGGCACTGAGCGGCGCGCGCTGTCCTGGCGCGCTCGATTCGACGGTCACCGCCATCAGCGCCACCCGGTCCGGGCGACGCGGCGTCGCTGTGGAGGGTCAGTTGCCACTGTCATGCGCATAGGCCCGGATGATGTCGCGCACGAGCCGGTGGCGCACCACGTCGGCCTCGCTGAAATAGTGGAACGAGATTCCTTCCACGCCGGGCAGGATCCGCTCCACCTGCATCAACCCCGACTGCTCGCGACTGGGCAGGTCGATCTGGGTCTTGTCGCCGGTGATGACGATCTTCGAGTTCACGCCCAACCGCGTCAGGAACATCTTCATCTGCGCATTGGTCGCGTTCTGCGCCTCGTCGAGGATCACGAAGGCATCGCCGAGCGTACGGCCACGCATGAAGGCCAGCGGTGCAATCTCGATCACGCGCGTCTCGAGCGCCTTGATCACGCGCTCGGGCGGCATCATCTCGTCCAGCGCGTCGTAGAGCGGGCGCAGGTACGGGTCCACCTTGGCCTGCATGTCGCCTGGCAGGAAACCGAGCGATTCGCCGGCTTCCACCGCCGGACGCGCCAACACGATTCGCTTCACACGCTTGCGCATCAGCGCATCCACGGCGGCGGCGACGGCCAGGTACGTCTTGCCGGTACCCGCTGGCCCGATGCCGACCACGATGTCGTGCTCGGCAATCTTCTGCAGGTATTCTGCCTGACCGGGCGTCTTGGCCTGCACCACGCGCTTCACGCCCGGCAGCGCGATGCGTGCCGGATCCAGTGGACCCGACTCGCCCCCGTTGCCGGTGTCTTCGGACATGCGCAACACGTCGTCGGCGGTGAACGACGAACGCTGACGCGCCGCCTCCACCATGCGTTGCGCGGTGTGCATGGCGCGATCCACCGACTGCGGATCGCCAGCCAGCGTGATCGCCTCGCCACGCATGCCGACGCGCACACCGTGAATCCGGCCCAGCTCGACCAGGTTGGCGTCGTTCACGCCGGCCAGCGTCAGCAGGTCGGCGCCTTCGGTGGAGACCTTCTGCGTCACGAGCGTGGTACCGGTCACGAATGCTCCTTGATCGAGATCGCCAGGTTGAGCGCGCTCAGGTCACGTTCACTCACCGGGCTCGGGGCACCCTCGAACAGGGCACGTGCGGCGGTGGTCTTGGGGAAGGCGATCACGTCGCGCAATGATGTGGAACCGGCCAGCAGCATGGCAATCCGATCGAATCCGAGGGCGAAGCCGCCGTGCGGTGGTGCACCCGCGGCCAGTCCGTCGAGCAGGAACCCGAAGCGACGCTGGATCTCATCCGCCGGCACCTTGAGCAGCCGGAAGATCGTTTCCTGCACGGCGGGATCTGTGATGCGGATCGAACCGGAGCCGAGCTCGTTGCCGTTGTACACTGCATCGTAATGCATCGCGCGACACTCCCACGGAGCGGACTCCAGCTTGTGCGTGTCCTCCGGATGCGGCGCCGTGAACGGGTGATGCGCGGGCATGTGCTCGCCACTGCCCGCGTCGAGCTCGAAGAGCGGGAAATCCACGATCCAGCAGAAGGCGTGCGCGGTGTGTGGTCGCTGTTCCGGTCGCCGCGTCAGTTCGAGGCGCACCTGACCCATGGCCGGCAGCGCTGCGGCGTCGGAACCGACGCCGGCCAGCAGCAGATCGCCGACCACACCCCCGATCAGGTCCATCGTGGCGGCGCCGAACGCCTTCGTGCCTTGCCCCTCCCAGCCGGCGTCGGTGCGCTTGGCCCACAGCAAGCCGCCGAGTCCGTTCGACTTGGCGACGGCAGCCAACGCGTCGATCTCCTTGCGCGACAAGGCGGCGCCGTTCGGCACGCGGATTCCGCGCAGCGTGCCGCCAGCCGCGAGACCGTCGTGCACGAAGGCCGCCGCGTCAGCCTGCACATGGGCGGTCCAGTTCTCCAGCTCGAAGCCGTAGCGCAGGTCGGGCTTGTCGATGCCGAAACGTTCCATGGCGTCAGCCCAGCGCATGCGCTGGAACGGCGCGACGATGTCGTGCCCGGCCTCCTTCCACAGCGCCACCAGCACGCGCTCCACCACCAGCTGCACGTCCTCCTGCGTGACGAAGGCGCATTCGAGGTCGATCTGTGCGAACTCCGGCTGTCGGTCGGCACGCAGGTCCTCGTCACGGAAGCAGCGTGCGATCTGGAAGTAGCGGTCGAATCCGGCCACCATCAGCAACTGCTTGTAGATCTGCGGCGACTGCGGCAGCGCATAGAACTCGCCCGGATGCACGCGACTCGGCACGAGGTAATCGCGCGCGCCTTCCGGCGTGGTCTTGGTCAGGATCGGCGTCTCGATCTCGAGGAAGCCGTGCGACGCCATCGTGTGACGGGCGACCTGCAGCAGCCGATGGCGCAGGATCAGGTTGGCCTGCAATTCCGGGCGACGGAGGTCGAGGATGCGATGCTTCAACCGCAGGTCTTCTGCGGCCAGCTTCTCGTCCTTGCCGCGCGCGACGGGAATGGCAGGCGTGGCCGCCGGTCCCACGACACGCAATGACGTCACGTGCAGCTCGATGGTGCCGGTGCCGAGATCGTCGTTGCTCATCTCCACCGGCCGCGCCGCGATCACTCCTTCGACTTCGACCACCGTTTCCGCCCCCAACCGGTCCGCCGCCGTGATCACCTCGGCCGGCGTGAAGCGCGGATCGCAGGTGGCCTGCAGGATGCCCGCACGATCGCGAAGGTCGAGGAAGACGATCGAACCGAGCGAGCGGCAGCGATGCACCCAGCCGCCGACCTTCACGGTCTGGCCGACATGCTCGGCGCGAAGTTCACCGCACAGATGACTGCGACGGGAGGTGGCGAACAGGGATGGAGCGGTCACGCAACTGACTCCCGGCGCCGTGCCAGCGCCGTCATGAGAGAAAGACCGGTCACCGCGCCAGCGGTGTCCGCAAGCCAGTCACGCACATCGGTGCGCCGACCGGGAATGAACTGTTGATGCCACTCGTCGGCCGCGCCGAACAGTGTGGCGACCGCAACCCACAGCAGCGCATGACGCATCGTCCGGGTACCGGCGGCCCACGCCAACGCCGCACCGAGCAGCGCATACGATGCAAAATGCACCAGCTTGTCGCTCTGATTCGGCATCGCCGGCGGTGACGGCCAGGAGGTGGCCGCGAGGATCGCGATCGCCACCGTCATTGGCAGCAGCCAGCGCGTGCGCGGCACATCGGTCGGCGGTCGCAGCGAACCCGTCTGAACGGTGGTCAGGGGACCTCCGCGCCCACGAGCAATTCCAGAAACTCCTCGGCCGAGGTCGCGGAATTGAGGGCATCACGCACCGACTCATGACGCAGAATGCGCGAGATCCGGCCGAGTGCCCGCACATGTGCACCGGCGGCGCGTTCAGGTCCGAGCAACAGGAAGAAGAGTGTCACCGGCCGGCCGTCGAGCGCATCGAAATCGATCGGGTGTGCCGCCAGGCCGGCGGTGAGGATGACCTCGTCCACCTCGCTTGTGCGGCCATGCGGGATGGCGATGCCGCTGCCGATGCCCGTGCTCAGCAACGCCTCGCGATCGAGCACGGCCTTCACCATCCGTTGCAGCGCAGGCGCATCCGCCGCGGGCATGGCAAGCTGAACCAGCTCACGCAGCACGTCGTCCTTGGATTGGCTCGTGAGCGGTACCTTCACGCGCTCCAGCGTCAGCAGATCGGCCAGCAAGTCTCGATGGTCTCGGGGAAGCGTCAAAGCTAGCCGACCCTTCACATTGCGGGTAGCGCAGTCGGGGCCAACGTCTTGTGAGACAAGTGGTTGGCTCTTCCCGGTTGACTTGCCGTGGCAATGCGACGACGCCGCTGGCCACCGGGGCCATTAGCATTCAGGCGTGACGACGCCACCGATCAACCTCCTCGACCTCGCTCCAGCCGACGCCCGGCAGGCACTGCTCTCAGCCCTCACGGAGCTCGGACAGCCCTCGTATCGTGCCGATCAGGTGCTGCGACGGCTGTGGCTGAATCCGGCACCGGACTTCGACGCCATGACCGAGTTGCCGGCTGTCCTGCGCGCGGCGCTGGCGACACGGTTCACGATGCCGCGCCTGACCCTCGCCGTGCGGCAGTCGTCGATCGATGGCACCGAGAAGTTCCTGTTCACGATGGCCGACGGGCAGTCCATCGAGACGGTGGCGATTCCCGATGGCGACCGGATGACGTTCTGCATCTCGTCACAGGCCGGGTGTGCACTGGCCTGCGCCTTCTGCGCCACCGGCGCGATGGGTTTCCAGCGCAACCTCGCCGTGCACGAAATCGCGGGCCAGGTGCGCGAATTGGCGCTGCTCGACCCGCCGGTGCGGGCCACCAACATCGTGTTCATGGGCATGGGCGAACCGCTGATGAACTGGAAGGCGGTGAGTCCGACGCTCTCGATCCTCAATTCACCGGAAGGCTTCGGCATCGGGGCGCGACACATCACCGTCAGCACCGTCGGTGTGTTGCCCGGCATCATCGCGCTCGGCGAACGTCCCGAACAGTTTCGGCTCGCGATCTCGATCCACGCACCGAACGACGAATTGCGGCAGCAGCTGATGCCGGTGAACACGAAGTTCCCGCTGGCCGAGGTGATCGACGCCGCAGCGGCGTTCGATCGGCGCGTGACGTTCGAGTACGTAATGCTCGGCGGCGTGAACGACCGACGAGTGCACGCCGATGAACTGGCCGCACTGGCGCGGGCCTGCAAGGCGTTCGTGAACCTGATCCCATTGCATCCCGGCGGTGGACTCGGCTTCGATCCGACGCCGCGCGACGGCATCCACCAGTTCGCGAACTGGATCCGCGACACGGGGGTCGAAGTGGCGATCCGTCGCAGCCGCGGGCTGGACATCAGTGCCGCGTGTGGACAGTTGCGGGTGGAGAAGATCGGGCGCCGTCGCGAGCTGACTGCCACCTGACCGGCAGGTCGCGGCTACGGGTGGAACGCTTCCACGGGCGGCTTGTAGTTGCTGCCCAGTTTCACCGTCAGGTCCAGCCCGCGGTCGAGTGAGTCGCGGCCACGTTCGATCTGCGCGCCACCGAGCACGCGGGCGAGTCTATCCGCCGCCTCGGGCTTGTCGGTGTAATCCACGATCAGCGTTTCGCCCCGACGGCCCTTCGGATCGTTGCCCCACCCGATCACATCGAAGCCGCGATCGCGGAGCAGGAACGTCGCGCGCCTTGCGAGTCCCGGTACGCCGCTGGAGTTGAGCACCTCGACGATCACGCGCTGCCCCTGCGGCGCGCTGGTGGTGTCGCCGAGCAGTGCCGCCGGTCCGCCGCGTGCGAACACCTGCCGCGCCGCGAAGACGCCACCGGCCAGCACCACCACCGTTGCCACACCGAGCATCACGATCCGCTGCCGCGTCATCGAACCGCGTTCCACATTGCAACGGTTTCGGGATGCAGTCCCTTGCCTTCGCGCAGCGACCACTCCAGGCGCACCTTCACCACCTGACGGAACACGCCGGCGAAATCCCCGGGCACCATGTCGGCCAGCCACCCGCGCTCAGCCACCATGAACTTGCGACCCGGCTCGAGGAAGTCGGCCATGAACAGCGCCTGCCCGGTGCGCGCCCAGGACGGGTTGCCCAGGGTGTGCCAGCGGATTGCATCCAGCACGTCACCACGCTGCTCGCTCAGTGCGGCCAGACGCTCGGCGGCCGCCGGTCCGTGCAGGATTTCGGTCGGCGCCGCGGTGTCACCCGAGAGCTCGCGCAGCAACGGTTCCTCGGCGTCACGCAGGGCGTCATGCCAGAGCCCCGCGTCATGCCACGCTTGCCGCTCGCGTGCCGGAATGTCCATCGCGGTCGCCCACTGATCGAGCAGTGCGGTGACACGTGCGATGTGTTCGCGTCGGCGCGGCGACGCGATGGCCCACGTAGGCAGGTCGTGGGCGAGTCGGGTCTGGGACGTCATGACAACGATGGGAGTGGATCGCCGAGCCGATGATTGTCGAGCAGCCGCGTCTGGCCGACGCGCGCGGCGACGATCACGTAATCACCGTCCGAGGCGCTGAGCACGGGTTCGAGGCGCACGGCATCCACGATACTCAGATAGTTGACGTGCACGTCGGATTCCGTGCGCAGCCGTGCGTCGCCCTGTGACACCAGCCGCTGCACGTCGGTGGTGCCGGCGGCGTGTGCACCGGCGATCGTCACCAGTGCCTGTGACAGTGCCCGGGCGGCGCGCCGCTGCTCCGCATCCAGATACCGATTCCGACTCGACATCGCGAGGCCATCCGGCTCCCGCACGATCGGGGCGATGTCAAGCGTGATCCGGAAATCGAGGTCGCGCACCAGCGCGCGGATCAGCGTGGCCTGCTGCAGATCCTTCTGGCCGAACACCGCCAGGTCGGGCTGCACGAGGTTGAACAGCTTGCTGACCACGGTCAGCACACCGGCAAAGTGCCCCGGGCGGATCGCGCCTTCCCATCGATCGGCCATCGATTCCGGCACCACCGAGATCACGCGTGACCCGGGATACATCACCTCGACCGGCGGCACGAAGGCGAGCGTCGCGCCCCGTTCCGCCGCGGCGGCAAGGTCGGCCTCTTCGGTGCGCGGATACCTGGCCAGGTCTTCCGTCGGTGCGAACTGCAACGGATTCACGAAGATGCTGAGCACCACACACGCACACTCCGCACGGGCGCGCTCGATCAGCGAGAGATGGCCGGCGTGCAGGGCGCCCATCGTGGGCACGAAGCCGATCTGCTCGCCGCGCGCCCGCGCCGCCGAGACCGCGGCGCGCAACGACGCCACATCACGCACGACTTCCATGCTCAGGTGAAACTCGTGCTGTCGTCGGGATACTTCCCGGCGCGCACGTCATCGGCATAGTTGCTGACCGCGATTTTCACCGTGCCCGCCACGTCCGCGTAGCGACGCAGGAACTTCGGCGAGAAGCCTTCATTGAGGCCGATCAGGTCCGGCAGCACCAGGATCTGTCCGTCGCAGCCAGCGCCGGCACCGATGCCGATGGCGGGAATCTCGAGCGACTGCGTGATGGCCCGCGAGAGCTCCGTCGGCATCAACTCGAGCACGATCGCGAAGCACCCGGCGTCCTGCAGCGCCAGTGCGTCGGCCTGCAGTTGGGCCGCCACATCCACCTCGCGTCCCTGCACTCGCGCGCCACTCAGCGCCGTGTCGCTCTGGGGCGTGAACCCGATGTGGCCCATCACCGGAATGCCGGCGTCCACACAGGCGCGCACCGCCGCCAGCGACGACGTCCCCGCCCCTTCCAGCTTGACCGCGGTGGCGTTGGTCTCGGCCAGCGCACGGCCGGCGTTGCGCACCGCTTCGCTGGCGCTGACCTGGTACGTCATCCACGGCATGTCGAAGATCAGCAAGGCGCGCCGCACGCCACGTCGCACGGCGGCGCAGTGCCAGATCATCTGGTCCAGCGTGACCTTCTTGGTCGAGTCGAGCCCGGCGATCACCATGCCGAGCGAATCGCCGACCAGCACCATGTCCACTCCCGCCTGGTCCACCAACCGGCCGAACAACACGTCGTAGGCCGTGGTGGCCACGATCTTTTCACCGGCAACCTTCTTCGCCTGCAGGTCACGGATCGTGACCGGCTTGCCCGCCGACGCCGGCGGTGGCGTCATGTGTGCGCTCATTGCATGCCCGCCCGCAGTTGAAGTCTGGTGTGGTGACCACTCATGATGCCACGCGTGCCTGTGGTGCAGTGTCCATGCCCGCATGCACCTGCGCCGCGGCGATCGCGCGCGCGGCCGCCTCGGTGCCCAGCACCTCCGCCAACTCGCGCTGCCAGAAGGCGCGATCGTTCAGTCCCGGATGCGGCACCAGCAGCTCCGCGCTGGTGATTACCGTTCCCTCGGCCCAGACGATGTCGAGGTCCAGCGTGCGCGGACCCTTCAGCAGCAAGCGCTCGCGCCCGTGCGCCTGTTCGATGCGATGCAGCGCGTCCAGCAACAGCGGCAGCTCGAGCGTCGTCTCGACCAGCACCAACTGGTTGAGGAACGAGGGCTGCGGTGGACCGAACGCCTCGGTCTCCTCGATCCGCGAACTCGCCAGCACCTGCACACCGTCGAGTTGCACGAGCGCGGCGTGCGCGCCATGCAGCATGAGCGCGCGATCGGGCGAATTGGAACCGAGCGCGATGGCCACCCGCGTCGCTGCCGTCACGCCGTGTACCCGTCACACACCACCACCTCGGCGTAATCCAGCGGCCCCGCCAGTGCCACATGCGGCTTGCGCACCGCGGCGCGCGCGCCCACGACCTGCGCATGACCGAGTGCGCCGGACACGATGCGTTGCGCGATGGTCTCCAAATACAGGAGCGGCGCCTGTCCCAGCACATCGCTGGTCAGTGCATGCAGGTCCCGGTAATCCACCGACAGCTGTCCATCCTCCGGCGGCGTCGTCCACACCGAGAGGTCCACTTCCAGCGGCTGCGCCAGTACACCCTCGTGCGGCAGGATGCCGACACGAACGTGAAAGCGCATGTTGCGCAGCGTGATCTGGACGGGTGTGGGCATGACCGGCGCACGGGAGACGGGAAGCGCGAACGGCACAAGATACCCCATGCTCCGCAGCGAGAGACGGCCTACGCCGCAGCACCATCCAGGCCGGCCCGCAGCGCCCGCACCAGCGCCAGCGCCGCGTCCACCGACGTCTCCGCCAGCTTCACCACCGCGCTCCCCACCACCACGCCATCGGCCATCTCCCCCACTATCGCCGCCTGGTCGGCGGTGCTGATGCCGAAGCCGACGCAGATCGGCAGCGTGGTCACGCTCCGCAGCCGCTCGATGGTCTCCGGCAGGTCACCGGAGAGCGACTCCTTGGCGCCGGTCACGCCGAGTCGGCTGATCAGGTATACGAAGCCGCTGCCGTTGCGGCCGATCTCCGCCATGCGGGTGGCGGGGGTGGTCGGTGCCACCAGCCGCACATAGGCCAGCGGCGACGCCCCCAGCCACGCTTCGCGTTCCGGGTCAGCCCCGACCGGCAGGTCGGTGATGAGGATGCCCGACACGCCGGCGTCGGCCGCGCGCTGCAGCGCATCCGGACCGGCATTCAGCACCGGGTTCAGATAGCTGAACAGCACCACCGGAATGGACACTCCCGCCTCGCGCACCATCTCGAGTGCGCCGGCGAAGTTCATCCCCTGTTCGAGCGCGATCTGTGAACTGCGCTGGATCACCGGTCCATCGGCCAGCGGATCGGAAAACGGCACACCGAGTTCAATGCAATCGGCGCCGGCGGCTTCGAGGCCGCGCAGCAACTCGGCCGAGCGCGCACGATCGGGATGTCCCGCCGTGATGTACACCACCAACGCCTTGCGACCCGACGCCTGCAGCGCATTCATGTGCTGCGTCAGGTGTGCTGCCGCGCCGACGGTCACTCGACCTCCATGATCGGATGCTGCATCATCGTGCCGACATCCTTGTCGCCGCGCCCGGAGACACAGAGCAGGATCGGTTCATCCTTCGCCCAGCGTCCGGCGTTGTCGGCGATCCAGGCCACCGCGTGCGCAGTTTCGAGCGCCGGGATGATGCCCTCGAGGCGGCTCAACAGCGCCACGCCGCGCAGGGCGCTGTCGTCGGTGACGGCAGCGTATTCGGCGCGCCCGGTGGTCTTCATGAACGCGTGCTCCGGACCGACGCCAGGATAGTCCAGCCCTGCACTGATGCTGTGCGCCGGATGCACCTGCCCGTTCTCGTCCTGCAGCAGCAGTGAGAGGGAGCCGTGCAACACACCCGGCGTGCCGGAGCTGAGCGTGGCCGAGTGCCGACCGGTCAGTACACCTTCGCCGGCGGCTTCGATGCCCACCAGCTGAACGTCCGCATCCGGCACGAACGCGTGGAAGATGCCCATCGCATTCGACCCACCGCCGACACACGCCACCACGGTCTTCGGCAGGCGGCCGGCAATGCGCAGCATCTGCTCACGCGCCTCGCGTCCGATGCAGGCGTGGAAGTCGCGGACCATGCGCGGATACGGCGCCGGCCCGACCACGCTGCCGATGATGTAGTGGCTGCCGTCCACGTTGGTCACCCAGTCGCGGATCGCCTCGCTGGTGGCGTCCTTCAGTGTGCGCGTGCCACCCGTGACCGGCACCACTGTGGCGCCGAGGAGCTGCATGCGGAACACGTTCAGGCTCTGCCGCTGCGTGTCCTCCTCACCCATGTAGACGACGCACTCGAGACCGAACTTCGCGCACACCGTGGCGGTGGCGACACCATGCTGTCCGGCGCCCGTCTCGGCGATGATGCGCTTCTTGCCCATGCGCATCGCGAGCAGCACCTGCGCCAGCGCGTTGTTGATCTTGTGGGCGCCGGTGTGACACAGATCCTCGCGCTTGAGCCACACCGGAGCGCCGACGCGCTCCGACAGACGTGGTGCGAAGCCGAGTGGCGTCTCGCGCCCCACGAACGACTCCAGCAGGCCGTTGAGCTCCGCCTGGAATCCGGCGTCGGTCTTGACCGCCTCATACGCCGCCGTGAGTTCATCCAGTGCCGGAATCAGCGTCTCGGGCACGTAACGCCCACCGAAGGCACCGAAGCGATCGCTCGGGATGATCAAGGGTTCCTGCATGGTCGCCATTCACTGCACTCCTGCCAGAGACAATTGATCATCATCGCCGCGGGCGGCAGCGATGAACCGCCGCACGCGAGCCTGATCCTTGATGCCGGGTGACACCTCGACACCCGACGACACATCCACCACATCCGGCGACAGCAACCGACTGCCTACCGCCACGTTCTCCGGCGTCAATCCACCGGCCAGCACCAGCAACGCCGTCGCGTCATCCGAGGCGCGCAGCGCGCGCAACGGCGCCTGCAGCGCCTTCCAGTCGATCGAGACACCGGTGCCACCCAGCGCACCCGGCACGAACGCATCCAGCACCACGCCGTCGGCGACCGCGAACAACGCCGCCGCACGGTCGCGATCGAAGGCGTCGGGCGGTACGCGCAGTGCAGCCCAGATGCCTCCCGGCCACCGCTCGCGCAGGTCCAGCACCATACGCGGTGATGGATCGCCGTGCAGTTGCACGATGTCGGCACCGGCCGCCATTGCACCGCGAACGATGTCATCCACCGGCTCGTGCCCGACCACCACCACGCGCGTCGCGGTGGCCGCCTGCTCGAACACCAGCCGCGCCCCCTCTGGAGTCACGAGGCGCGGGCCACCGGCGAGGATCGCGCCGACGTACCGCGCACCGGCGGCGGCGGCGACGGCCGCGTCCTGCGGGCGCTTCAGGCCACAGATCTTGACTGCCGGGCCCACGAATCAGGCCTGGCGGCGGGTGCGCGGAACGCCGGTCAGGGCGGCGACGGCATCGGCCGGCGTGCCGCTGGCCGAAATCGCCGATCCCACCAGCACCGCATCCGCGCCGCATTCCGCAGCGCGTTCGACGTCGGCGCGTGTCTTGACACCGCTTTCGTAAATCGCGACGTGCGTCACCGGCACCATCGGCAGCAACCGCTGGCTCGCGATCGGGTCGATCTCCAGCGTTTCCAGATTGCGGTTGTTGACGCCGATCAGCAGTGCGCCCGCCTCCAGTGCGTCCACCAGTTCATCCTCGTCGCGCACTTCCACCAGCGGCTCGATCCCCAGCATGCGCGCGGTGAACACCAGCTCCGCCAGTCGCTCGGTGGGCAGCGCGCGCGCGATCAGCAATGCGGCGGCCGCACCGGCGCGGCGCGCTTCGACCAGCTGAACCGGATCGGTGATGAAATCCTTGCGAATGCAGGGCCCGATGCTGAGCGCGGAGGCCACAGCGAGGTCGTCGAGTGCGCCACCGAACTCCGAGGGCTCGGTGAGGATCGAGAACGCCGCTGCGCCGCCGTCGGCATAGGCGCGGATCTGCCGCGCCGCGTCGAGAGACGGATTGATCGCGCCGCGTGACGGCGAACTGCGCTTGAGCTCCGCCACCACGGCCACGTCGGTCCGCGCGGCAAGTGCGGCCAGGATGTCGGGCGGCGCCGGCGTCGCGAGGGCCTCGGCGACCTGCACGTCATACGGTTTGGCCGCGCGCGCCTGCTCGGCACGGGACAGACTTGCCGAGCTCAACCGGCCCAGTGGTCCAGCGGGCGGTGTCCAGAGACGAGCCACTTGCATTTCGGGATTCCTTCGGCAATAGTCTTCGGCAGTTCTTCGGGGCGCACGCCCAGCCTCGGCAATCTAGCGCAGTCCCTTCGTCCTCTGCATCAGCCGGAGCCGGTCGTCATGTCGCTCACCAAGCGCCAGCGTGAAATCCTCACCTTTCTGTCCGTCTATTCGGACGAGAACGGGTATGCGCCCAGCTTCGAGGAAATCGCGGAGCATTTCGGCTTCACCAGCCTCGCCACGGTCCACGAACATCTCAGCAACCTCGAGCGGAAGGGGTACATCCGGCGCGGGTACAACGAGAGCCGCGCGATCGAGATCCTGCCCTCCGAGGCCTCGCCGCGGTTCGTGGAACTGCCGCTGCTTGGCCTGGTGGCGGCTGGCCTTCCGATCGAAGCCGCCGTCAGTGGCGAGACGATGGCGATTCCGCCCGACATGCTGCGCAAGTCGGGGAATCACTACGTGCTGAAGGTGCGCGGAAACTCGATGATCGACGAGCAGATCCGCGACGGCGATTTCGTGGTGGTCAACGAGCGTCGCACCGCCGACAACGGCGAGATGGTGATCGCGCTGCTGGAACGCACGTCGGCCACGGTGAAGCGCTACTACCGCGAGAAGGACGGCCGAATCCGCCTGCAGCCCGCCAACGATGCGATGGAGCCGATCTTCACCGACGAGCGGAACCTCCTCATCCAGGGCGTGGTGGTGGGTGTGCTGCGGAAGTACTCGTGAGCACGCCGGCCTCGTTCAAGGGCCTGCGGACCGCCATTTATGCGGTGGCTGATCTGGCCGCAGCCAGGGCGTGGTACGCCGACGTGCTGGAACGCGCACCCTACTTCGACGAAGAGTTCTACGTCGGCTTCAATGTCGGCGGTTTCGAACTGGGGTTGGTGCCGGAGCCCGATGCACCGGCGGAGCGCGATGCGGCCGGCGTCGCGTTCTGGGGCGTGGCGGATGCGGAGGCGGCTTACGCCCGATTGCTCACACTGGGTGGCCTCGAACACGAGCCGGTGCAGGACGTCGGCGGCGGGGTCAAGATCGGCGCCGTGCGCGATCCGTTTGGCAATGTGCTGGGGGTCGTGGAAAACCCGCACTTCCGTTTCGAGGATTAGAACCGGCTCCTCAAGTCGGCCGGGCAAACATCCGATACTGAGATATGTCGCAGCACCGCCGGCACCGCCCCCCGGCTGACATTCTCGATCGGATTGCAGCATGCGCCTGGTCCTCGTTGACAACGAATCGCACATCGCGAACGCACATCGTCGTGCGCTGCGCTCGGTCCGACCGGAGTGGCAGGTGGTGTTGACCACCAGCGCCGCGGGCGCCGTCGCGGCGCTGGAGGCGGAACCGACCGACGTGTTCATCGCGGAACTCGGCAAGGCGCCGGCCGACGGGGTCACGCTGTTCGAGACGGTGCGCGATCGCTGGCCGTCCACCGTGCGCATCGCGTTGTCGGAGTACGCGGAACGGGACGTCGCACTGCGGCTCGAGCGCTGCGTGCATCGGTTCCTGCACACGCCGTGCGACACGTACATGCTGGCCACCGTGATCGAGCGCAGCAGCGCATTGCGCTCCCTCGTCACCGATGCCGCCGTGGTCGAGGCCATCGGCGGTCTGGAGGCCATTCCGCGCCCGCCGGTCACCGTGCAGGCGCTGGAAAAGGTGCTGGCCGATCCCGACGCTGGCGTGATTGCAGTGGCTGCGGTGATCAGTCGTGATGCGGCACTCACGGCGCGTCTGCTCCGCGTGGTGAACAGCTCGTTCTTCGGTGTCGGTCGCCAGGTCACGCGCGTGGATGCAGCGGTGAACTTCATGGGTGTGTCACTGGTGCGTGCGATCACGCTGGCCGATGGTGCAACACGCTCGTTCAACGTGGCGCCTGACGTCCTGGATCTCGACGAGTGGAACATGCACGCGGTGCGCGTGGCCGCATCGGCGCGTGACATCACGCTGGCGGTCTGCCCCAACGATCGCGCCCTGGCCGATGAGGCCTTCCTGGCCGGCCTGCTGCACGACGTCGGGCAGGTGGTGTTGGCGGGTGTCGTGCCGCGGGTCTGGCAGCAGATCGAGCGGCAGGCCATCACGGATCAGGTCCCGCTGCAGGAAGTCGAAGCGCGCCACGGCCGGGTGTCGCACGCACTCGTCGGGGCCTACCTGCTCGGGCTCTGGGGATTACCCTCGACCGTGGTGGAGGCGGTGGCATTCCATCACACCCCGGAGCGGCTCTCGGCGCAGCAGTTCGATGCCGCCATCGCCGTGCATGTCGCCGACGCGTTGATCGCCCGCACGCCGGGCAGGCCGGCACCGGCGCTGGATGTCGCGAGTGTGGTCGGCTGCGGCATCACGCAGGACCAGCTGCACGCCTGGCGGCAGCAGTTCAGCGCGTTCGAGAACGCCGCCTGACCGGCAGCACGCGTTGCGCGCTTCAGCGCGGCGCGGACGCCTCCACCAGGCGGTCGAGCACGCGCACTGCGGCCCCGCTCTGCACCGCGGCGCGCACCTCGGTCACCATCGCCGCGTAGTCGCCGCCGTCACGGTGCACGTACAGTGCGGCCGCGGCATTCAGCACCACCGCCGCCTGCGCCGCCGCACTGCCGGCACCAGCCAGCACGTCGCGCACGATGCGCGCGTTGTCTCCCGGCTCGCCGCCGGCGAGTGTCGCCGCATCGAGTGACTCGATGCCCAGCGCGGCTGGGTCGATCGTCCACGAGCGAATCGGTGCCGATCCGCGCAACTCGCGCACGTGTGTGATGCCCAGCGGCGAGATCTCGTCCATGCCGGGTTCACCGTGCACCACCAGCGCGAATTCGGTGCCCAGTTCGTGCAGTGCACCGGCGATCAGGTCGAGCCGTGCCTTGTCCGCGACACCGATCACCTGACGCCCGGCCGACGCCGGATTGGCGAGTGGACCGATCATGTTCATCACGGTCGGAATCGCCAAGTCACGGCGCACCGGCCCGACATGTCGCATCGCCGGATGCATCAGCGGCGCGAACATGAAGACGATGCCCGTCTCGCGCAGGATCGCGGCCATGCGGGCCGGCGTGATGTCGATCTGTACGCCGAGGGCCTCAAGCAGGTCGGCGCTGCCACTGTGGCTGGTGAAACTGCGGTTGCCGTGCTTGGCGATGCGCACACCACACGCGGCAGCCACCACCGCCGCCGCGGTGGAGATGTTGAACGTCGGCACCGCGCCGCCGCCGGTGCCGCAGGTGTCCACCAGTGTGGTCGGCACGTCGGCGTCGAGGCGGATCATCGCACGCCGCAGCGCGCGCGCGGCGCCGGCCACTTCGGACGCCGTCTCACCCTTGACGCGAAGGCCCATGAGCAACGCGGCCACCTGCGCCGCTGTGGCACCGCCGGACATCACCACGTCGAACGCACCACCCGCTTCGTCCGCGGTCAGGTCGTGGCCCGACGCCAGACGGCGCACCGCAGTTCGCAGCAGGTCGTCGGTCATCGCGCGAGCATCCTTGTCGGTCCCGCCGCCCGCTGCCTGCTCACGTGGACGAGAGCACCGGAAGTAGCCGTTCGGTGAGCCGTGCCTGCGTCGCCACCAGCGCGATGATCAGGCCCAGCAGGCGCACGCGATTCACGTCGGCCTCGGTGAACACGCCCTGCTGGTTGCGGTTGGCCACGTTCACCACGCCCACCAGGTCCTCGCGATAGACCAGCGGAAAGCAGATGAAACTGCCACTGGTGAAGTATTCGTCCTTCAGCAACGGATGCTGGCTGGCCTGTGTGGCATCGGTGACGAGGATGACCTGACGACTGGCCGCCACCTTGCCCGCCACACCACTGCCGATCGCCACCCGATAGCCATCGCGTACGTCGCGCGCCACGCCGCGCGCGGCGGCGAGATAGAGCATCCCCGGTTCCGGCGCGCGCATCATCAGCGAAACACGCTGCGCCTGCATGTCCTCACCGACCAGCGTGAGCAGCTCATCGGCGAGGCGCCGCGGATCGGGGGCCGTGGCTTCCATCGACAACACACGGTCGATGAGATACACCGTGCGCTCGCGGTCGCGCAGCTCCTCGTTGCGGCGATGCAATTCGATGTGCGCCTGTTCCGTCTGGCCGAGTGCGGCCTCGAGCTGCTTCTGCAGCCCCTCGGCGCGACGCTGGAAGCGACGGGCATCTTCCTCGATGCGGCTTGCCTCGCGCTCCAGGTGGACCACCCGCGCACGATCGGCACCATCGGTCATCACCTGCGCCTGTGACGACATCTTGGTCTCGAGTTCACCCAGCTTGCGGTCGTATTCACCGTGGATGCGCTGCGTGACCGATTCCAGCGTCACCACCGCCTCACGCCGCGCATCCAGCTCGGCGAACCGGGCGAACGCGAGGTCGAAGAGCGCGGCGTTGGGCAGGAACTTTTCGATGGTGCGTCCGCCGAAGAACTTCTTCGGTTCCACCACCGTCAGCACGCCGCCAAGCGCACCATCGAAGCGCAGTCCCCGCAGCGACAGCGTGGCATTCTCCACCGGCGGCAGGCCGAGCAGCCGTGCGAAGTCCGCCGCGCGTTCGAGCACGTCCACGAAGGTCGAACCGGCCGCCACGCCCTGTCGCACGCTGATCGGCAACTGGTCGAACGCCACTTCCAGCTGCGTGGGCCGAGACGAGCCGACGCTGGTGGGGCTGAGCCGGTCGGTCAGCAGCTCGCGGCGGCCGTCGTAGCGGAAGAACGCCAGGTAGGCGCCCCGGTCGAGCTCCGCCAACGCCTCACCCAGTACGCCCACAGCGCCGCCCAGATCCGGGGCGACGGCCAGTGAGTGCGCCAGGGAGGCGAGGGTGCGAGGGGCCATCAGCTGGGTGGGTGTGGATCAGGGATGGCTCGACCAGTGGGTGAGCCATCGTACCCAAGGGTGACGGACTCTGGCGGGGTTGTCAATGCGTTGTGACATCACGACTTGTATTGCTTGAAGTCATCCCCCGGCCGGCCTAGCTTTCCCGAAATGTCGCGCCGCACCTTCCAGCTGGTGGTTCAGTATGACGGCGAGGCCTTTGCGGGCTGGCAGCGACAGCCCGCGCAGCGAACTGTGCAGGGCGTGCTGGAGGAGGGACTCGCACGGCTGACGCAGCTGCACATTCCGGTGATCGGGGCCGGCCGGACCGATGCCGGCGTTCACGCGCTGGGACAGGCCGCCAGCGTGCAGGTCCCGGACAAGTGGGAGCCCGAACGGTTGCATCGCGCGCTCAACGCCGTCTTGCCGCGTGACGTGCGCTGCGCCGACGTGTTACCCATGGACGGGGCATTCCACGCCCGCTTCAGCGCCACCGAGCGCCAGTATCGATACCTCGTCGGCACCGACGCCGATGCCGCCGGACCGTTTCGCTACAATCGCGAATGGGCGGTGTCGCAGGCGCCTGATCTGGTGCGCCTGCGGGCCGAAGCCGCGACCATCCTGGGCGAGCACAGTTTCCGTGCCTTCGCCGTCAAGGGCACGGCGCCCGCCACCGACGACCATCGCTGCCACGTGACCGTCTGCCGCTGGGACGCGCGCCCGGGCGGCCTGACGCTGGTGATCGCGGCCAATCGCTTCCTGCACCACATGGTGCGGTTCCTGGTGGGCACGATGGTCGAGGTGGGCACCGGCCGTCGTCCCCCCGGAACCATCGCCGCGCTGCGCGTAACCGATGAGAACCGGCAGGTCTCACCTCCGGCACCGGCATGCGGACTGTACCTTGAACGTGTCACGTATCCCGAACACCTGTACCTGGTCGCGCCCCCGGCCGTCGCGGCCTGACCTGATGCCGCTTCCCGTGCCCGCCTTCACGCCCCGCCGCGCACCACTGCGCACCCGAATCCGGACGATGGCTTTCCGTCTCACCATGCTCAGCGGGCTCCTCGTCGCCGTCGCCTGTCAGGGCGCCTCGGCGTCCGAGACTGAGGCCCAGCGCCCCGTGACCGCGCCAGCCGCCGGACCGTCCCGCGCCGAGCAGGCCGCCGCCGCGCTGCCATCGTCGCGGCGCACGGCGATCACCGAGGCCGTCAGCAGGGTGGCACCGGCGGTCGTCACGGTGCAGACAGAGACGGTGCAGCAGGTCGCCGCCGATCCGTTCGAGATGTTTTTCGGCGGCCGTAGCGGACAGCGGACGCAGTCGGGCATCGGCTCGGGTTTCATCGTGCAGGCCGATGGCGTGATCGTCACCAACGCCCACGTCGTCGCCGGGGCCAGCAAGGTCGTGGTCGCGATGCGCGATGGTGAGAGCTTCGACGCCACGGTCGTGGGCGTGGACGAGATGAACGACCTCGCCGTGCTCCGCATCAATGCGAAGAACCTGCCGGTGGCGCCGATCGGATCGTCCAGTGATCTCGCGATCGGCGAATGGGCGATCGCGATCGGCAATCCCTACGGCTTCCTGCTCGGCAACACCGAGCCGAGTGTCACCGCCGGCGTGATCAGCGCCACGGGGCGCAATCTCGTGCCACAGCGTGGCGAGGGTGAGCCGACCGGGACGTACGTGGACATGCTCCAGACCGACGCCTCGATCAACCCCGGCAACTCCGGCGGGCCGCTGGTGAACGCGCTGGGTCAGGTCATTGGCGTCAACACGTCGATCTTCTCGCCCAGCGGTGGCAGCATCGGGCTCGGATTCGCGATCCCGATCAACCGTGCGATGCGCGTGGCCGACGACCTGCTCAAGCACGGTGCCGTGCGGCATCCGTGGATCGGCATTCGCATCTCGCAGCCACCCGGCAACTCGCCACGTGACGTGCTTCGCTCCGGTGTGGTGGTGCGCAGTGTGGTGCTCGGCTCACCAGCGGCTCGTGCCGGCATCAAGCCGGGTGACCAGATCGTGAAGAGCCGCGGGCGAACGCTGCGCAACATGTTCGACTGGGAAGGCGAGATGCTCGAGCTTCGAGTCGGCGAAGCCGCCACGATGGTGCTCAAGCGGGACGACGCTGAAGAGACCGTGAGCGTGACGCCTGCCGACCTGCCCGAAGTGGGCGCGAAGAAGGTCGAGGTGCTGCGTGACGTGCAACTCGTCACGCTGACGCCCGCCATCCGCCAGGAACGCAACATCCGCTCGGCCCGCGGCGCGCTGGTGGTCACGGCCAGCGACCGTGTGATGGACCAACTCGGCGTGGCACCCGGCGACGTGATCATCGGCGTCAATCGCACCCCCGTCGCCACGGCGGAACAGGTGGCGCAAGCCATCAATCAGCTCGCCGGCCGCGGCGTCATTCAGCTCATCATCGAGCGGCGCGGCGCCATGTACTCCACCCAGTTCTACATCCAGTGACCTTCACGCCGCAGACGAATTACTCCTCCCCGCTGGCCGAGCGGTATGCATCGCCCGCCATGCTCGAACTGTGGGGCGCGCAGAACCGCTACAGTCTCTGGCGCCAACTCTGGCTGGCACTGGCCGAGGCGGAGAAGCGGCTGGGTGTGGACATTCCCGACGCTGCCATCGCCGAGATGCGCGCGAACGTGGACAACATCGACTTCGCTGCGGTGGCCGCGTACGAGAAACGATTCCGGCATGACGTGATGGCGCATGTCCACGCGTTCGGCGACGTGGCACCGTCAGCCAAGGCGTTCATCCATCTTGGCGCGACGTCCGCTTTCGTGACCGACAACGCGGACCTGATCCTGATGCGTCGCGGCCTGGAGCTGCTGCGGGCCAAGCTGGCGGCGTCGCTGCGGGCGCTGGCGACGTTCGCGCACGATTGGCGCAGCGAACCGACTCTCGGCTACACGCACCTGCAGTCGGCGCAGCTGACGACGGTGGGCAAGCGCACCACGCTCTGGATGCAGGACTTCCTGCTCGACCTGGCCGACCTCGAGCACCGCGTTGCCACCCTGCCCTTCCGCGGCGTGAAGGGCACCACCGGCACGCAGGCCAGCTTCCTGCAGCTGCTGGACGGCGATCATGCGAAGGTGCGGGAGCTGGATCGGATGGTGACGCAGGCGATGGGGTTTCCCCGTCCGTTGCCGGTCACCGGCCAGACCTACAGCCGCAAGCTCGATGCGCAGGTGCTGGGCGTGGTCAGCGGGATCGCATCCAGTGCATCGAAGTTCAGCGGCGACATCCGCATGCTGCAGGCGTTTGGCGAGATCGAGGAGCCGTTCGAGAAGGAGCAGATCGGGAGCTCGGCGATGGCCTACAAGCGGAACCCGATGCGCGCCGAGCGGATCGCGTCGCTGGCGCGCTTCGTCCTCTCGCTGGAGCCCAATGCGAACCAGACGCACGCGGTGCAGTACTTCGAGCGCACGCTGGACGACTCGGCCAACCGTCGCCTCGTGATTCCGGAAGCGTTCCTGGCCTGCGATGCCATCCTGATCCTGGTGGCGAACATCGCGCGCGGTTTGGAAGTGCACCCGGAGCGCATCCGTCGCCGCGTGGACGACGAGCTGCCGTTCATGGCGACCGAGGAACTGATCGTGAATGCGGTGCGCGCCGGCGGTGACCGGCAGCAGATCCACGAGGTGATCCGTCGCCACGCCATCGCGGCCGCGCGGGCCGTGAAGGACGAAGGCGTGCGCAACGACCTGCTGGAGCGCCTCACCGCCGATCCGGAGTATCCCGTGAATCTCGACGTGCTGCGCAGCGTGATGGCGCCGACGCGGTTCGTGGGCCGCAGCGCGGAACAGGTGGACGAGTTCCTGGCCGAGGAAGTGGAGCCGGCGCTGGCTGGCGTGTCATTCGATGAGACCGCAGCGGGAGCGGTTCGTGTTTGAGGCACGCCCGACGCCGCTCGGCGTGCCCACCACGCGTCTGCCACTGTTCCACGCCGCGCGGGGCAAGGTGCGTGACGTGTATGAAGTGGACGAGGAGCGGCTGCTGCTGGTGGCCACCGATCGCGTCAGTGCGTTCGACGTCGTGATGAAGGAGGCGGTGCCGTGCAAGGGCATCGTGCTGACGCAGCTCACCGCGTGGTGGCTGACGCAGCTCGAGGGGGAGGTGCCGCATCACATGATCACCGCCGATGCCGACGAGATCGTGCGCGAGGTGCCGGAACTGGCGCCACACCTGTCCACGATCAGCGGCCGCTCGATGCTGGTGAAGCGGGCGCAGATCTTCCCGATCGAATGTGTGGTGCGCGGCTACATCAGTGGTTCGGCGTGGAAGGAATACAGTGCCAGCGGGACACTGGCCGGCGAGGAGTTGCCGGCTGGGTTGCTGGAGAGCCAACAGCTGTCGCCGGCCGTCTTCTCGCCGGCCACCAAGGCCGTCACCGGGCATGATGAGAACATCACGGTTGAGCGGATGCGCGCGGTGGTGGGCGAGGAGCACACGCGTACGCTCGAGGAGCTGACGCGCCGCGTGTACGAGCGCGGGCGCACGATGGCGGCGGCGCATGGCATCATCATCGCCGACACCAAGTTCGAGTTCGGGCTCTGGCACGATCGGATCATCCTCTGCGATGAAGTGCTGACGCCCGATTCATCGCGCTTCTGGCCCGCCGATGGATATGCGGCCGGTGGCCCGCAGCCGAGCTTCGACAAGCAGCCGCTGCGGGACTGGCTGCAGCAGGAACGCAACGCCGGACGCTGGAACGGTGAAGCACCGCCACCGCCACTGCCCGATTCCGTGGTGGACGCTACCAGCCTTCGTTACCTCGATGCGTATCGCCGGCTCACTGGCACTGCGCTCGACCTGACCCGCTTCTCATGAGCTTCGCGCGTGACGGCTACCCGATGATGGCGCTCAGCGGCGCAGTGGCCCTGGGGGTGCTGGCGGTGGCGGTCTGGCGTCGCAGCTGGGCCCTCTGGTTGCTGGGCTATGCGTTGTTCGCACTGGCGGTGGGTGTGGCGTGGTACTTCCGGAGTGCGCCAGCCCAACCGGCGCCGTCGAGCATGCACCGATGACGCCGCAACCCGTCCGCGAGCGGCCCACGGGCATGCGGCGCGCCGTGGTGCTGTTTCCCGGCGGCCTCACCCTCGGCAATCTGTTCTTCGGCATCTTCGCCATGATCAGCGCCAGCCGCGGTGAGTTCGGCCGCGCGGTGTTGTTCATCGTGTGCGGCGGCGTGTGCGACATGCTGGACGGGCGTGTGGCTCGCGCCACCAATTCGGGCACCGAGTTCGGTGAGCAGCTCGACTCGCTGGTGGATGCGATCTCGTTCGGCCTGGCACCGGCAATGATCACCTACTTCGCCGTGCTCACGCCGACGGAACCGGGACGCGACCGCTGGTCGTGGATCCTGGTGTTCTTCTTCTGCATGTGTGCGGTGCTGCGCCTGGCGCGGTTCAACATCACGCAGGCGGGCGCCAAGAAGAGCTATTTCCTCGGGCTGCCCAGTCCGGCGGCTGGCGGTACGCTGGCGACCTATCACTGGTTCGCGCAGACGAAGCTCTACCAGCAGACCATGATCGGCGACCTGCCCTGGCACGAACTGGTGAAGTACCTGATGGTCGGCCTGTCGCTGCTGATGATCAGCAACGTGCGCTATCCGGCGTTTCCGCGCACCGGCCTGCGCGACTGGCGCGGGGTGCTGGGATCGATCACGGTGCTGACCTGCTTCGCCGGCGCGATTTTTTTGCCACGCGAGTTCTTCTTTCCGGCCGGCCTGACGTACGTCGTGGTCGGACTGCTCGGCACGATCCTGCAGTCGCTCAGCGACCGCCCCGAGCCGCTGGCGGCGGAGGACATGGCCGATGATCGCGCGACCGCAGCCTCTGATGCCCTGACGGTGGTGAACGCCAACCGCCGTCGCAAGCGTCGTCGTTCACGCGACGACACCCCGGTGACGCCTAAGTCACCGTCGTCCAATCCCTCCCGCTCGCACCCAGAGCCCAAAGAATGAGTCGCTTTCGCGTCAGTGTGCATATCGTCCCGCGCAAGGGATTGCTCGATCCACAAGGCAAGGCCGTGTCCGACGCGCTGCATGCGCTGGGCTTCGCCGATGTCGTGGATACCCGCATCGGTCGGCACATCGTGCTGGACATCACGGCTGACAGCGCGGCGGCCGCCGAACTGTCGGTGAAGGCGATGTGCGACAAGCTGCTCGCCAATCCGGTGACGGAAGACTACCAGATCGCCTCGACGGTGACGGCGTGAGCATGAAGTTCGGCATCGTCACCTTCCCCGGCTCGAACTGTGACGTCGATGCGCTGCACGCGGTGACCGACCAGCTCGGCCAGACCGCCGTGTCGCTCTGGCATCGCGACCACGACATCCAGGACTGCGACGTCCTGATCCTGCCCGGCGGTTTCAGCTACGGCGACGCCTTGCGCGCCGGCGCCATCGCGCGATTCAGCCCGATCATGCAGGAAGTGAAGGCGCATGCGGAACGCGGCGCTCCGGTGATCGGCATCTGCAACGGCTTCCAGATCCTGTGCGAGTCGCACCTGCTGCCCGGCGCGCTGATGCGGAACGCCGGCCTGCAGTTCATCTGCGACTGGGTGCATCTCAAGGTGGAAGGCTCCGCGCCGCTCTATCTCAGCGGCTACCAGCCGGGTCAGGTGCTGCGCATTCCGATTGCGCACGGTGAAGGACGATTCGCGGCTGACGACGCGACGCTGGATGCGCTGGAGCAGTCCGGCCAGGTCGTGTTCCGCTATTGCGATGCCGCGGGCACCGTCAACGATGCCGCCAACCCGAACGGTGCGATGCGTGGCATTGCCGGCATCACCAACGTTGCGGGCAACGTGCTGGGCATGATGCCGCACCCGGAACGCGCCGTCGAGTCGCTGCTCGGCTCCACCGACGGGCTGCCACTCTTCGAATCCCTGCTGGCGAGGGTCGGCGCATGACCACCACCCCTTCGGCCGTCCAGCCGCGTCCCGGCGATCCGGCGATCACGCCAGCGCTGGTGGCGGAACACGGCATCACGCCGTTCGAGTACGAGAAGCTGCTCGGCCTCCTCGGTCGTGAACCCACCTTCACGGAACTCGGCATCGTCAGCGCGCTCTGGAGCGAGCATTGCTCGTACAAGCACTCGCGGCCAGTGCTCAAGACCTTGCCCACCAAGGCGCCTTACGTATTGCAGGGCCCGGGCGAAAACGCCGGTGTGATCAGCGTCGGTGATGGCTGGGCAGTGGCGTTCAAGATCGAGAGCCACAACCATCCGTCGGCGGTGGAGCCGTACCAGGGCGCCGCGACCGGCGTGGGCGGCATCCTGCGCGATGTGTTCACCATGGGTGCGCGGCCGATCGCGATGCTCAACTCGCTGCGCTTCGGCAGCCTCGACACCCCACGCGTGCGCTGGCTGGTGTCCGGCGTGGTGAAGGGCATCGGCGACTACGGTAACTGCATCGGCGTTCCGACGGTCGCCGGCGATGTGATGTTCGATCCCGCGTACGAAGGCAATCCGCTGGTGAACGCGATGTGCGTGGGCCTGATGCGTGAGGACGAGTTGATCACCGCCAAGGCCGAGGGTGTCGGCAACCCGATCCTGGCGGTCGGTGCGCGCACCGGTCGCGATGGCATTCACGGTGCCAGTTTCGCCTCGGAAGACCTGAGCGAAGAGAACGAGGCCAAGCGCCCGCGGGTGCAGGTCGGTGATCCCTTCACCGAGAAGCTGCTGCTCGAGGCCTCGCTGGAATTGATCCGCAGCGGTCACATCGTCGCGATCCAGGACATGGGTGCCGCCGGCCTCACGTCCAGCAGTGCCGAGATGGCCGAGCGCGGCGATGTCGGCGTGGTGATCGACGTGACCAAGGTGCCGGTGCGTGAAGAGGGCATGACGCCGTACGAAATCCTGCTCAGCGAGAGCCAGGAGCGGATGCTGGTGGTGGCCAAGCGCGGCCACGAGGAAGAGGCGAAGGCCATCCTGCGGAAGTGGGACTTGCAGGCCGAGGTGATCGGCGAAGTGATCGCCGAGCCGGTGTATCGCGTGGTGGAGGGCGATCGGGTGGTGGCCGAGTTCCCGGGCAGCCGCCTGGTGACCGAATGCCCGCAGTATGCGCCCGAGGCTCGCGAGAGCGATGCGATCGTGGCGCTGCGGTCGCGCGATCCGCATGCGATCGTCGAGCGTCCCGAGGAGACCGACACGGCGTGGACGCTCAAGCACCTGCTGTCGTCGCCAACAATCGCCAACAAGCGCTGGATCTACCGTCAGTACGACTCGCAGGTGCGCACCAGCACCGTCGTGGGTCCTGGTGGCGCGGATGCGGCCGTGGTGCGCTTGCGTGGCACCACCAAGGCACTGGCCCTCAAGACCGACTGCAACTCGCGGTACGTGTATCTCGACCCGCGCATGGGCGGCCGAATCGCGGTGGCCGAAGCCGCACGGAACGTCGCCTGCACCGGCGGGCGGCCGATGGCGATCACCAACTGCCTGAACTTCGGCAACCCGAAGAAGCCGGAAGTCTTCTTCCAGTTCCGCGAAGCCGTCTACGGCATGGGTGACGCCTGCCGCGCGCTTGGCACGCCGGTCACCGGCGGCAACGTGTCGCTGTACAACGAGAACCCGAATGGTGCGGTGTTCCCTACCCCGACGATCGGCATGGTGGGACTGATCGAGAACATCGCGCACGTCACGCGTTCCGCCTTCAGCACCGCCGGTGACCGCATCATCCTGCTCGGCGACAACACTGACGAACTCGGGGCCACTGAATACCTGGCGCGGGTGCACGACCTCACCATCGGTGCGGTGCCGGTGGTGGACCTCGATCATGAGAAGCGTCTGGTCGATGCGCTGCTGACTGCGATCGCGACCGGCGCAGTGCACTCGGCGCACGACATCAGTGAGGGCGGCCTGGCCGTTGCGCTGGCCGAGTGCTGCATGGGTGACCGTGACGCGATGTTCGGTGCCACCGTGGACGTCAGCGATGCGCTGGTGCGCTCGGCCCGGGCGCTGCTCTGGGGTGAGGCACAGGGCCGGGTGCTGGTCAGCACTTCGGATGCCGATGCCGTACTTGCGGTAGCGGCTGCACACTCCATCCCCGCCCGGGTCATCGGCACGGTGACCAATGAGCCGCGGCTCACGATCACGGCCGGGGCACGAACTCTCGATACACCGCTGGCGCCACTGGCCGATGCCTACTTCGACGCGATTCCCGCGTTGATGCAGCGCGCGGCCACGGCGACGGCATGAGGACCTAGAGCATGTGTGGAATTTTCGGGATCTTCGGCACGCCGGATGCGGCGGCGCTGACCCACCTCGGCCTCTACGCGCTGCAGCATCGTGGACAGGAGTCGGCGGGCATCGTGACGGTGGACCTCACCGGTGCCGCCCATCCGATTCGCGCCATGGGCCTGGTGTCGGAAGCGATTCCGGCAGCCGCGATCACGCCATTGATCGGTGACGTCGCCATCGGGCACACGCGGTACAGCACCGCCGGCAGTTCCACGGTGGAGAACGCCCAGCCGATCATGGCGCGGTTCAAGGGCGGCGTGATCGCCCTCGCGCACAACGGCAACCTGACCAACGCCTCCGAGATCCGGGCCGAGCTCGAGGCGCAGGGCTCGATCTTCACCTCGACGATGGATTCCGAGGTGCTGCTGCATCGCCTGGCGCGCTCCAGCCATGAGGATCCGGTGCAGCGCCTCACCGACGCGCTGGCCGGTGTGGAAGGGGCGTATTCGCTGGTGGTGCTCATCAACCAGACGTTGCTGGCGGCGCGCGACCCGCGCGGCTGGCGTCCGCTGGTGCTGGGCAAGCTCGGTGACAGCATCATCGCCACCAGTGAGACCTGCGCACTGGACATCGTCAACGCCACGCTGCTGCGCGAAGTGCAGCCGGGCGAGATCGTGGCGATCGAGCATGGCGAGATCCGCACCGTGCAGGCGTTCGAGCAGCAGGAACTGAAGAAGTGCGTGTTCGAGCACGTGTACTTCGCGCGTCCCGACAGCCAGATCTTCGGGCACAGCGTCGATCGCGCACGACGTGCGCTGGGCAAGCAGCTGGCACGCGAGTGCCCTGCGCCAGGCGCCGATCTGGTGTTCGCGGTGCCGGATTCCTCAAACGCCGCGGCGCTGGGGTACGCCGAGGAAAGCGGCCTGCCACTGGAACTGGCCCTGATCCGCAACCACTACATCGGCCGCACCTTCATCCAGCCCACGCAGTCGGGCCGCATCGCCAAGGTGAAGGTGAAGTACAACGCCGTGCGCGAAGTGCTCAACGGGCGCAGTGTGGTGATGATCGATGACTCCATCGTGCGCGGCACCACCACCCGCGGCCTGGTGAAGATGATCCGCGACGCCGGCGCCCGGGAAGTTCACATGCGCGTCAGCTCGGCACCCGTGACGGGACCATGCTGGTACGGCATCGATACGCCACGCAAGGAAGAGCTGATTGCGTCCGCACGCAGCGTCACCGAGATCGGTGATGCACTCGGCGTGGACTCGCTCGGCTACCTGTCGCTGGACGGCATGCTCGGCGCGGTGCCGGGTGGCCCGACCGGATTCTGCGATGCATGCTTCAGCGGCAACTATCCCACGGCTGCGCCGGCGGACCACGTCAGCGGACGCGCCTACGGCTGCTGACCAGCCTTCACTCTTCACACGTCCCATGTGCCGACCAGCACCCCGATGACCGACCGCCGGTACGTCTATTTCTTCGGCAATGGCCGCGCCGATGGCACGCGTGAGATGAAGGCGATCCTCGGCGGGAAGGGAGCGAATCTCGCCGAGATGACGAACATCGGGGTGCCGGTGCCGCCAGGGTTCACGATGACCTGTGAGCTCTGCGCCATCTACCTGCGCGACGGCACCTACCCGCAGGAACTCCGCGACGAGGTGGCCGACAACCTCGTGCGACTGGAAGAGGTGTCAGGCAAGCGCTTCGGTGATGCGGAGAATCCGCTGCTGGTGTCGGTGCGATCCGGTGGTGCGGTGTCGATGCCGGGCATGATGGAGACGATCCTCAATCTCGGCCTCAACGACGACACGGTCGAAGGGCTGGCGCGCAACAGCGGCAACGCCCGCTTCGCGTTCGACAGCTACCGTCGCTTCCTGCAGATGTACGGCGACGTGGTGCTCAACGTCCCGATCCAGCGCTTCGAGCACCTGCTGGAATCCAAGCGGCTGATGCAGGGCGTCGAGAACGATTCGGACCTCGACGAGCGGTCGCTGCGCGCGCTGGTGGAGGAGTACAAGGTGCTCGTGCGCCGGACGGTCGGTCGCGAGTTCCCGATGGACCCGGTGGAGCAGCTCTGGGGCGCCACCGAGGCGGTGTGGCGTAGCTGGATGCTGAAGAAGGCCGTGGACTACCGTCGCGTGAACGGCATTCCGGACGATATCGGCACCGCAGTGAACGTGGTGGCGATGGTCTTCGGCAACATGGGTGACGACTCCGGCACCGGTGTCGCATTCACGCGCGATCCATCCACCGGCGAGCGCGAGTTCTACGGCGAGTTCCTGATCAATGCGCAGGGCGAGGACGTGGTGGCTGGCATCCGCACGCCGCTGCGGATCGAGCACATGGCCGTTCAGCTGCCGTCGGCGTACGCCGAGTTGATGCAGACGCAGCTGGCGCTCGAGACGCACTTCCGCGACATGCAGGACCTGGAGTTCACCGTCGAACGCGGCAAGCTGTTCCTTCTGCAGACGCGCACGGGCAAGCGCACCGCCGCTGCTGCGCTGCGTATCGCACGGGACATGGTGGAAGAGGGACTGATCACGGCGCCCGAGGCCGTGGGTCGGGTGCCGGCGCACCAGCTCGACCAGCTGCTGCACCCCGTCATCGACACCGGGCAGCGCGCGCCGGTGATCTGCAAGGGCCTGCCGGCGTCACCCGGTGCCGCCAGCGGCGTGGCCGTGTTCGATGCCGACACCGCCGAGCAGCGCGCCAGTCGCGGCGACAGCGTGATCCTGGTGCGTGACGAAACCACACCCGAGGATTTCCACGGCATGGTGGTGGCGCGCGCCGTGCTCACGGCGCGCGGCGGCATGACCAGCCATGCGGCCGTGGTGTGCCGCGGCATGGGCAAGTGTGCAGTGGTCGGCGTGCAGCAGATGACCGTCGACGCCGAGGGCCGACAGTTCAAGTGCGGCGAGACCGTCGTGCACGAAGGCGATTGGATCACGGTGGACGGCGCCACCGGCAACGTGTACCTCGGCGAGTTGCAGACGGTGCCGAGTGAAGTGATGCGCGTGATCAACGGCACGCTACGCGCGGAGCAGGCCCCGACGTATCTGGCATTCCGTCAGGTGCTCTCGTGGGCCGATGAATCGCGGCGCCTCAGCGTGCGCGCCAACGCCGACACGCCGAAGGATGCGCGCGTCGCGCGCGCGTTCGGGGCCGAAGGGATCGGGCTCTGTCGCACCGAGCACATGTTCTTCGAGGGCGACCGCATCAACTCGGTGCGCGAGATGATCCTCGCCCACGACGAGTCGGGACGTCGCCGCGCGCTGGCCAAGCTGCTGCCGATGCAGCGCAGCGACTTCGAGGCCATCTTCGAGGCGATGAACGGGTTCCCCGTCAACATCCGCCTGCTCGACCCGCCATTGCACGAGTTCCTGCCGCATGGCGGCGAGGAAACGAAGATGCTGGCGCGCCAGCTGGGTGTCTCGCGTGAGGAGCTGTTGCGCGTCGTGGATGCGCTGCGTGAGACGAACCCGATGCTCGGCCATCGTGGTGCGCGCCTGCTGGTCACGTATCCCGAGATCACCGAGATGCAGGCCCGCGCAATCTTCGAGGCCGCAGTGAAGGCCAAGCGCCGCGGGATCGGGGTGAAGCCGGAAATCATGGTGCCACTGATCATGAGTGCCAAGGAACTGGCGCACCAGCGCACGATCATCGAGGACGTGGCGCGTCAGGTGCTGGGTGGCATGGGTGAACCGGTCGAATACCAGATCGGCACCATGATCGAGTTGCCGCGCGCCGCGCTGACGGCGGCCGCGATCGCCGAGCATGCGGAGTACTTCTCGTTCGGCACCAACGACCTCACGCAGACCACGCTGGGCCTCAGTCGCGACGATGCCGGTCGCTTCCTGCCGCTGTACGTCGAGAGCGGCCTGCTGCCCGATGATCCATTCCAGGTGCTGGACGAGGAGGGGGTCGGGAAGCTGATCCGCATCGCAATCGAGTCGGGACGGAAGACGCGTCCGGGCATGAAGACCGGCATCTGCGGCGAGCATGGCGGCGACCCGAAGAGCATCGGCTTCGTGCATCGTACGGGCCTGGACTACGTGAGCTGCTCACCGTTCCGGGTGCCGATTGCACGGTTGGCTGCAGGACAGGCCGCACTCGCTGATTGAGCCACCACCGCACGCGACATGGCTGAACCGCTCAAGCTGCTGTTCGGCGCGGAAGTCGTCCGGCGGCTGGCGTCAGAGCTGCGCGCGGTGTCGTCCCGCTTCGACGTGGCAGCGTTCGAGCGGGATGCGCTGCGCGGTTTCGACGCGCTGGAACTCATGGACCGAGGGCGGCACCTCGGTGCGGTGTTGCAGCGTCACCTGCCACCGGACTTCGGTGCAGCGGTCGATCTGTTGCTGGCGACGTTACCGGCCCAGCGTGCGCCCGCAGGTGGTATGTCGTCCTTTTTCTACTTGGCGCACACGGAGTTCGTGCGGCAGTTCGGCGTGCCACACTTCGAGCATTCGATGCGGGCGCTGCACGCGCTGACGCAGGTGTTCACCGCCGAGTTCGCGATTCGGCCATTCCTGGAGCACCATCAGGCTGCGACACTGGCACGCCTGCACGACTGGTCTTCCGACGCCAGCGCGCATGTGCGCCGGCTCGTGTCCGAAGGCACGCGACCGCGCCTGCCGTGGGCGCCACGGCTGCGCGAGTTCCAGCGCGATCCGGGCCCGGTTCTGGCGCTGCTGGAAAGTCTCCGCGATGACCCCGAGCTGTACGTGCGGCGATCGGTGGCGAACAATCTCAACGACATCGGCAAGGACCATCCAGCGCTGCTGGTGTCGGTCGCTCACGATTGGATGATGGATGCCACCGACGACCGGCGCTGGATCGTCCGTCACGCCCTGCGTTCGTCGGTGAAGCGCGGCGATCCGGCCGCACTGGCCGTGCTGGGATTCGGGACCGCGGCCCGCCTCGACGTGACGGAGTCCGCCATCACGCCGGCCCGGCCCGCGATGGGCAGCACGGTCGTGATCAGGTGCACGTTGCGAAATCCGACACGCAAGGCGCAACGCGTGGCGGTGGACCTGCGTGTGCACTTCGTGAAGGCACACGGTGGCAGCACTGCGAAGGTCTTCAAGCTTTCGACGATCGACCTTGCCGCCGGCGCGTCGGTGAGCCTGCGAAAAACCGTCTCGCTCGCCGACCTCACGACACGCAAGCACTACCCGGGCGAGCACCGCGTCGAATTGCAGATGAACGGCGCGCTCACCTCACTCGGCAGCTTCACCGTACGCCGCGCGCCTCGCACCTGACCCACGACTCAGATGGTGTAGCCGTCGTCGATCACGAGGTCGGTGCCGGTGATCATCGCCGCGGAGTCGGACGCCAGGTAACACACGGCGGACGCGATCTCCTCCGGCGATGCAAAGCGCGAACTGCCCGGCGCCGATCCCAGTTCGCGATACGCCTCGTCCTCCGACCCGAGCCGGCCGACCATCTCCTGGAAGAACGGCAGTGAACTCCACATCGGCGTCCGCACACCGGCCGGCGAGATGGTGTTCACCCGCACCGCTGCACCACTGGCTAGGCATTCCTTGGCCACCACACGCGCCAGCATGCGCACCGCGGCCTTGCTCGACGAATAGGCGGCCGCACCCGGCGCCGCACGCACCCCCGATGCGGACGCGATGGCGGTGATGCTGCCGCCGCGTCCGCGCAACGCACGCACACCGTACTTCATTGCCAGGAAGCTGCCGTCGAGGTTCACCGCGTGCACCCGTTTCCAGTCGGCGAACGACATCTCCGTGATCGGCGACGCGGCACTGATGCCGGCCGCGTGCACCATCAGGTCGATCGGACCCACCGTCAGCATTGCCGCCTCCCACGACGCTTCATCCGTCACGTCCAGTGCCAGCGCCTCGGCGCGGCCACCTGACGCCATCACGCGACGCGCCGTCTCGGCAGCGCCATCCGCCGTCAGGTCCGTGCACCAGACCGTGGCGCCCTCGGTGGCGAGGGCCTGTGCGCATGCCGAGCCGATGCCCGACGCGGCACCAGTCACCAGCGCGGCGCGTCCTGAGAACTGTGACATGATCACCGCCCTGCGTTCAGCGTGAACTGTGCGGCCGGAAGCCCACGGCAGTGTTCAGCCAGCGGACCAGCGGAGTGATGGTACGGTAAATCTCCTCGAGTCGGTCCGCCAGCGCCGCACTCGTCACATCGGCCTGCGGGATCGCGCAGCCGGCCGTGAAGCTCTGGTAGCGCAGCCAGTCGCCGGCTGGATGGTCGGCGTCGAATCCCCGCGGCATGCGCTTCAGCATCGCCTCGGTTTCCATTGCGCCGAACAGTTTCCTGAACGGTCGCGCGTTCACGATCGACACGAATTCCTCGTGCCCCACGGCCAGCGCGGCGCGGAGACGCTTCAGTGCCGGCGCCGGTGGCATCCAGATGCCTCCGCCTGCGAAACAGGCGCGCGGTTCGAGATGGAAGTACATCCCCGCACCACCGTGCACGGCGTCCTGACCCACGTTGCCCTTCGAGTCGCGATGATAGAACCAGCAGGCGGCGTTGGTCTTGTAGGGTGCCTTGTTCTTGCTGAAGCGGATGTCGCGATGAATGCGGAACATGCTCCCCTTCACCGTGCCGGTGATCTCGGGCGCGATGGTCGCGAGCCGTGCATCCATCTCCTCGATCAGCGCCTTCATCGGTGCGCGCAGCGCGCTTTCGTACGTGCTGCGTCGGGCCTCGAACCACTCCCGTTCGTTGTTGGCAGCGAGTCCCTTCAGGAAGGTGAACGCCGCCGTCGGGAAACCGGTGAAGTCACCGTCGGCGATGGCAGCCTTGGCGGCAGCACGCTTCGTCATCGCGCCCATCCCACCGGTCGTTTCAGGGTGAAGTTCTCGCGTGAGTTGGTGCGCCCGTACCAATCGGCGCCCATCCGTGACACGAGGTCGAGCGCGACCGGATCGATGATGCCGTCGGCACCGACGATCGATTCGTCCGCGTGTGCGGCGACCACCTCACCGAGGATGATGGCGCAGGTGGAATGTTCCGCCGGATGCAGTACGAACGACGACAGGCGGCACTCGAAGCTCATCGGCGAACCTTCCACGCGCGCTGGCTTCACGGCATGTGATGGTGCAGCCACGACCCCCACCGAGTCGAACTCGCTGGTGTCCTGGTCGAACGCGAAGCTGGTCGCATTCATCTGCTGCACCATCGGGAACGACACCAGGCTCACGACGAACTCACCGGTGTCGCGGATGTTGCGGGCCGTGTCCTTCAGCGAGCCGTCGCCGTTGTGCTGCGGGCAGATCATCAGCGTCGGTGGGCTTGGCGTGACCATCTGGAAAAAGCTGAACGGTGCCAGGTTGGCCGTACCGCTGGCCGACAGCGACGACACCCAGGCCACCGGTCGCGGCGCGATGGTGGATGCCATCCAGAAGTACGCGGTGCGGCGATCCATCGTCGTGAAGTCGAGCAGCATGCAGGTCTCGGCGGGGCGTCGGGCTGCGCGCGGACGCGGCGGCAGGCGTGGACAGCAATTGTAGCGAGAGGGCTCGCTGGTGCGCACCGGCGGATGCCATGCCCTGCGTGTGAACCGGCCGGCGAGGGGGACACGCGCCGCGCGCCCGACCGCCTGAAACGGTGAAGGGCCCTGCCGGCGTGCCGGAGGGCCCTTCATCCAGATGGAGGCGCCGGGAATCGAACCCGGGTCCGAAAATGCTTCCGCTACGGCTTCTACGTGTGTGTCCCACCGATTGAGGTCTCCCGCCGCTGGCCAGTGGGCCGCCCACGTCGAGACAAGTCACCTTGAGTTTCGCATCCTGACCGGCAACACATCAGGACACTATCCCGGATTTGCGATACGTATACAGCCGCCCCGGGCGGGCTTCCATATACGCACTGCTGGTCTAACTAAAAGTTAGGCAGCCAGGGCCAAGTTGTTGTTGGCGATTGTGTTTTCCCAGATGGATTAACGAGGAGTCCGAGAACCTCGACACTCTACCGTAACTGCTACATCCCCGTCGAAGCCAAGTCGCCCCCGACATGGTGAAGCTAGCGAAGGTCCCGCTGCGACGCATCCTCGCGCCTAGTACTCCCCTTCGCCATCCTCAGGAATACCCTCACCCTCGTCCGCCTGTTCCGAGCCCAGCGGCCGGGCGAAGCGGACGCAGTTGCGCCCCTCGCGCTTGGCGGCGTAGAGCGCCTTGTCAGCTGCCGGGAACAGCTCGTCACCGAGGCGGGCCGCCTCCGGATACGACGCCACCCCGAACGACGCCGTGACGTGCACGAGGTGCTCCCCGACGCCGATGGTCTTGGCCTCGATCGCCGACCGCATCCGCTCGGCCACCTCCCACGCCATCGCCACGTCGGCCTTGCCGAGCAGCATCACCAGCTCCTCGCCGCCGTAGCGCGCCACCAGGTCCACGCCGCGCACACCAGTGCTCAACGTGGCCGCGATCGAGCGCAGCACGTGATCGCCGACTTCATGACCGTAGAGATCATTCACGCGCTTGAAGTTGTCCACGTCGCAGATCACCAGGCCGACGTTGTGGCCGAACCGATCCGCCTCCGCGATCGCACGCGTCAGCGCCTCGTCGAACGAGCGGCGATTGGCCAACCCGGTGAGTGCATCGGTGCGCGCGCGCCGCGTCGCTTCCTCGATCTGCCACACCGTTTCCAGTGACACCGACGCCACCGCGCCGAGGAGTCGCACGTTGCGCACGTCGCGCAGCAGCACACCACCCACCGCTTCGCTCTCCACCACGATCGCGCCCGTGACCGCCCCGCCCTGCTTCAACGGCACCACGCTCAGGCTCCCGAGTCGTGTCACGGGCACACCGGCGCTGTACAACGGCGTGACCTGCTCGATGAGCTGCGCATCCTCCCACACCTGTGGCAGGCCGGCGCTGCAAAGTTGTCCCACCAGCGACTCGGCCGACACCGCCGCGCCACGCGCCAGATGATGCCCCGATGTCACGCTCTGGATCACACCGGTGGACGTCTCCGGATACCAGCGCACCAGTGCCGCGCGCGACGCACCGGTCACCGTCAGCGCGGAATCACAGATCGACTGGCCGAGCGTGTCGATGGTGCGCTGCTGCTGGAAGGTCTGCGATGCCTGCAGCAGCGCCTGTGCCTGTCGATTCTGTCGGCTGTGCTCGGCCTGCGTCTCGAGCAGCTGCGCCAGCATGCCGAGGTTGTCGGCAAACCGCGGCAGCCACCGGGCGAGCACATCATGCGATACGTCGAGCTTTGCAGCATGCAGCGACAACACGCCGCTGCCGTTAGCGGGTCCCGGTACTGCCACGGCTGCCAGCATGCCATCGCCTGCTCGATCGAAGAGTGCAACGCGGGACGCGCTCTGCACGGTCATCAGTTCGGTACCGAGCGCGTGATGCGCACCGTTCCACTGATCCGGCGTATTACTGGCCCATGCCACCGGCGACAGCGCGCCACCAGCGCGCGACGAGTGCCAGTAGACCGCGTCCGCGACACCCAGCGTGTCACGGACCTGGCGCAGGTAGCGCGCGATCGCCTCCAATCGCGTGCGCGACTCGACAGCGTCCGACTCCGCCGCCGTGCGCTGTTCGAGCGAAGTATTGGGGAATTCGAGTGCCACTTCGGTTGGTCCGGCGGCGAACGCCGGCAGTTCCGACAGCGTGCGCATCGTGCCACGCTCCAGCGATCGCATGATGTACGCGACCGGCAGCACGGTCACCGTGATGAGCACGGCCACACCGTATGCCACATCGGACAGCGCGGGAGCCTGACCGGCCAGCGTCGGCGCGCCGACGGTCACCAGCAGCACACCTACCGCACCGATCGCGACACCTCGCCAACCCACGGCCACCGTGGCACCCAGTGCGCACACACAGGCGGCCACGAATGCCACCGAATGCACGCCCGACGTCTGTACGGCGAGCATGGCGGCGAACGGTGCGGCCAGCCCCGACGCGTAGCCCATCGCGCGGCGACGCGCGTCGGTGGTGTCGGGTCGCATCAGCAGCGCGGCCCCCACCACGATCAGCACCCACATCATCGCCACCACCGCTGCCGCTGCCGTCTGCTGTTCCGCGGTGAGTGCGACGCCGACCAGTCGGGTGCACACCGCCGTGGCGACCAGCCATGGTGCGGCCAGCGTCGCATACTTGAATGGAGAACGTGCGGGAGGTTGCGTCACGGGAGCGGTGATGAGCGACAGGCGATCAGCGATGGCAGGACGATGTGCTGCGTCGGTGCAGCCGACGGCTCGGTTGCGGACGCACATTCATGAGAGCACGCCAACATCGGTCAGGAGACCGTGATGACACACTTCGCATGATTCACCGGTGGACGATCAATACGGAACGACGCCACGAATCGCGTCATTCCGCTGCGTTTCACCCTTCGTCGGGCACGCTCTGCAGTGCTGCATCATCCGGCTCCGTCACCGGCGTTTCCAGGTACCGCTGCCGGTTGGCGAGGTAATCGCCGAAGATGTCTTCCACCTGCGCCAGGGAATCCACCTGGTGCAGGCGCTCGCGCAACTTGGCCGATCCCGGCAGGCCCTTGCAGTACCATCCCAGGTGCTTGCGGAACTCGATCGCCGCACCGCGTCGGTCGGCCTCGTACACGTCGGCCATTCGTGCGTGACGGATCGCGATCGCGAAACGTTCTTCCACCGGCGGCGCGGGCGGCGGGGTGCGCCCTTCCAGCAGCGCGCGGGCCTGATCGAAGATCCACGGCTGGCCAAACGACCCGCGCGCGATCATCACCGCATCGCAGCCCGTCTCGGTGCGCATGCGCAGGGCGTCGTGCGCGGTCTTGATGTCGCCGTTGCCGATCACCGGGATCGAGAGCGCGGCCTTGACCGCCGCGATCTCATCCCAGTGCGCGTGCCCGGTGTACATCTGGGTCCGGGTCCGCGGGTGGATGGCCAGCACTCGCGCACCGGCGTCCTGGCAGCGCAGCGCGATGGTCACCGGGTCGCGCATCTCCTCGTTCCAGCCGCTGCGGATCTTGACCGTCACCGGCAGGTGCGTGCTGCGGGCGACCGAGCGGATCACGGTCTGCACCAGATCCAGGTCGCGGAGGCAGCCCGAGCCCCCGTTCCGCTTGACCACCTTCTTCACCGGGCAGCCGAAGTTGATGTCCACGTAGTCCGGCAGAAATACATCCGTGACCAGCGCGGCCGCCTCGCCCATCGCCACCGGGTCGGCGCCGAAGATCTGCACCCCGATCGGGTGTTCCTCGGGCAGGAACCGCAGCTTGGCGATGGTCGCCTCGTTTTCGCGCCGGATCCCCTCCGCCGACAGGAACTCTGTCACCACCACGTCGGCCCCATGAGTCCGGCAGAGGCGGCGGAACGGCGACTCGGAGACCCCTGCCATGGGGGCGAGAAACAGCGGGACCTGATGGCCGACGGGATACGGAAATTCCATCCGCGGAAGATATCCCGGCTGGGGAGCGAAGCGCAGTTTCCAGCGTTTGACACCCCTCTGGCGGCGGGGTAGGTTCGCCAGTTCGCCCCGGGCCCGCCACGGCCTCCCGCCACCTGCACGACACGATCCGCCGATGACGGCCGGCTCAAGGAACCCGATGGAATTGCGCGAGTTTTTCTCCCTCGATGCGGTACAGCTCGATCTGCAGGGCAACACCAAGGACGACATTCTCAAGGAGCTGATCGGGCTCCTCAAGCTCGACGAGAAGTCCGAGGGCATGCTCTTCAAGATGCTGAAGCGCCGGGAGAACCTCGGGTCCACCGGGATCGGCCGTGGCATCGCGATTCCCCACTGCCGCTCGCTGGTGGTGAACAGGCTGCGCGTGGCGTTCGGGCGGAAGCCGGCGGGCGTGGACTTCAAGGCGATGGATGACAAGCCGGTCCACTTCTTCTTCCTGATCGTGGCCCCGCCGCTCGAAGTCTCCAACCAGTACCTGCCCGTGCTGGGCAAGATCGCCCAGTTCGGCAAGGAACCGGATGTGCCGGAGAAGCTCTCCGCGCTGGCGTCGCCAGCCGACTTCATGAACCTCCTGGCCGACAAGCAGCTGTAGCACGCGTCGACGAGTGCAGCGATGAGTGCGCGGCGGACGACAAGCAAGACTCGTCCGCAGCATCACCTCACGCCATCACTCCCATTCGATCGTCGCCGGCGGCTTCGAGCTGATGTCGTACACCACGCGATTCACACCGTCAACCTCGTTGATGATGCGATTCGAGATCCGACCCAGCACGTCGTAGGGGAACGGAAACCAGTCCGCCGTCATGCCGTCGGTGCTGGTCACGGCACGCAGCGCGATCACGTGTTCGTAGGTGCGACCATCGCCCATCACGCCCACCGAGCGCACCGGCAGGAACACCGCGAACGCCTGCCAGATGTCGGGATACAACCCAGCCGCACGAATCTCCTCGAGATAGATCGCGTCCGACTTGCTCAGGATCTCGAGCGCGTGCTCGGTCACCTCACCGAGGATCCGGATCGCGAGCCCCGGACCCGGGAATGGATGACGGCCCACCATCTCTTCCGGCAGGCCCAGTTCGCGGCCCACGTTGCGCACTTCATCCTTGAACAGTTCACGCAGCGGCTCGATCAGCTTGAACTGCATGTCGGGCTTCAGGCCGCCCACGTTGTGATGCGTCTTGATCGTGGCCGACGGCCCACCGGTCGCGCTCACCGACTCGATCACGTCGGGATACAACGTGCCCTGCACCAGGAACTTCGCATCCTTGCCGGCATCCACGCTCGCCTGCTCAAACACATCGATGAACGTGTGCCCGATCTTCTTGCGCTTCACCTCCGGCTCGGCATGACCGGCCAGCGCGTCGAGGAATTGCTTCTCCGCACGTACGGTGATGAGCTTGATGCCGAGTCCCGACGCGAAGGTGCGCTCCACCTGCTCACGTTCGTGCAGGCGCAGCAGTCCAGTGTCCACGAAGATGCAGGTCAGCTGGTCGCCGATCGCCTTGTGTACCAGTGCGGCGGCGACGGCGCTGTCCACACCGCCCGACAGCCCGCAGATCACCTGCGCCGTGCCGACGCGCTCGCGGATGCTGGCCACCTGCTGGTCGATGAAGTGGCCCGGTGTCCAGTCGGGCGTGCAATGGCAGACCTCGAACAGGAAGTTCTGCAGCATCTCGGCGCCACGCACACTGTGCATCACCTCGGCGTGGAACTGCACGGCGTGGATCGGCTTCGTCTGGTGCCGGAACCCCGCCACGGTGGTGCCGCTGCGCGCCGTCTGCACGTAGCCGGGCGGCACCGCTTCGACATGGTCGCCATGGCTCATCCACACCTGCGACCGGTCACCAACCTCGAAGCCCGCGAACATCCCCACCGACTCCATCACCTCGACGTCGGCGCGGCCATACTCGCGTCGGCCACCGCCGATCACGCTGCCACCCTGCAGGTGTGCGATCAGCTGCATGCCGTAACACACGCCGAGTACCGGAGCCACGTCCAGCAGCGCCGGATCGATGGTCGGCGCGCCGACGTCGGTCACCGAACTCGGACCACCGCTGAGGATGATGCCGGTCGGCTTCCACTCGCGGATCCACTCCAGCGACTTGGTGGACGGGTGGATCTCGGAGAACACACGTGCCTCGCGGACGCGGCGTGCGATGAGCTGCGTGAACTGCGATCCGCAGTCAATGATCAGGATGCGACTGCTCACCGGGAGCTCCAGTTGCCTTCGGTCAACTTGATGATCTCGACCTGCCGTGATTCGAGGTCGAGGATCGCGCCCGTCGGGGCGCCATGCAGCCAGCCACAGGCCTCACCCGGGTTCACGATCAGTGTCTTGCCGCGCGTCTTCATCTCTTCGCGATGGGTGAAGCCATGGATCACGATGTCGTGTGCCTCGATCGACCGGGCGACGGCCTCGTTCAGGTCATGCACCACCAGGATGCTCTTGCCCATCAGCTCGAAGCTGTGTGGTGACTCGAACAGCTCCGAGCCGAGTCCCGTCATCGCCATCGCACGCAGTGCCTGGTGATCGCCGTCATTGCGACCGAAGACACCGTTCAGCGCCAGCTGCAGGTCCTGGATCGGCTTCAGCGAGAACGGGGCGCAGAAATCACCCGCGTGGATCACGTAGCCCACGCCGCCGGCCGCCATGCGGCTGGCCAGCTCCGCCACGGCATCCACGCGGTCGTGTGTATCAGCCAGCAGTCCAATGCGCATCAGGCGTCTCTCCATTCGGGTGAGATGCGCTCATGACGCACCAGCTCATCGAGGGTCTGTCGCACCGTCACCACCGCCCAGCGATCGCCATCCACCAGCACCTCGGCGGGGTTGGGGCGCGAGTTGTAGTTGGAACTCATCACGTAGCCGTAGGCACCGGCGTCGCGCACGGCCAACAGCGTGCCTGCGCCCACATCCGGCATCTCGCGATCCAGGGCCAGGAAGTCACCGCTTTCGCACACCGGGCCCACCACATCCACCACCTGCATCGCGGCTGCGGTGGCCAGCACGGGTTCGATGCCATGGTGCGCCTCGTAATGCGACGGGCGCAGCAGGTCGTTCATCCCGGCGTCCACGATCATGAAGTGTTTCGAGCCGCTCTGCTTCCGGTACAGCACGTTGGTGAGCAGCACGCCGGCAGCCGCCACCAGGTAGCGGCCCGGTTCCACGATCAGGTGCACACCAGCGTCGCCGAACGCATCGTGCAGCACGCGCGCAAAGCCTGCCAGGTCGGCCGATGGTTCGGTGTCGTTGTAGGCGATCGGGAATCCGCCGCCAACATCCACCGACCGCACCGTCGTGATGCCCTCGGCGCGGATCGCGTCCAGCAAGGCGCGCAGCCGGAGCTGTGCATCGGCGAACGCCTCCACCTCGGCAATCTGTGATCCGATGTGCATGTCGAGGCCGACCAGTTCGATGCCGGGGAGCGACGCAGCACGCTGCGCGGCGGCGATGCCTCGCGTGATCGGGATACCGAACTTGGTGCCTTCCTCGCCGGTGGCGATGTAGGCGTGTCCTGCAGTGACGTTCACGACGCCGGGATTGATGCGCAGCGACACCGGCGCCACGCAGCCACGCGCCATCGCCACGTCGGAGAGCACCTCGAGCTCCGCTTCGCTCTCCACGTTCACACACTGCACGCCGACGTCCAGTGCGTACTCGAGATCGGTGCGCGTCTTGCCCACCCCCGCGAACACGATGTCGTGGCCTTCGAACCCGGCCAGGCGGGCGCGATGCAGCTCACCCGCCGACACCACGTCCACACCGGCACCGCATGACCGCACCACGCGCAGGACGGCCAGGTTGGAACTGGCCTTCATGGCGTAGTGGATGTGCACCGGCAGGCCGTGCAGCGCCGTCGCCAGCCGCGCATAGGCAGCGCGGATGGAGGCGGACGAGTAGACGTACGTCGGCGTGCCGACGGCGTTGGCGATGGTGGTCAGCGGCACATCCTCGCAGACCAGCACGCCGTCACGCCGCCAGAAGCCGGTGGTCAGTACGCCTTCGCCCATATCACCTCGTACTTGGCCGGCTCACCCGTCACCATGCAGCGCGTCGGCGCCACCGGTGAGCGGAACTCGGGATCGGGGATGCAGCGGATGGTGGCCTTCGTTTCCTCCTTCACCTGCGCCTCGACTGCCGGATCACCATTCCAGCCGGCGTACACGAACCCGCCCGGCCCTTCCATGATCTCCTTGAAGCGATCGTAAGTGATCTCCCCGCGATGGCTGTTGGCCTCGCGGCGTGCCACGGCGGCCGCAAACATGTCGGACTGCATCGTGTCGAGCATGGCGTGGATCGTGTCCAGAACGCCGTCCAGCGAGACGATGTTCTTCCCCTTCACGTCGCGACGCACCAGCACGCACTGGTTGGCGGCCACGTCGCGCGGCCCGATCTCCATCCGGATCGGGATGCCACGCAGCTCCCAGTGGTAATACTTGGCGCCCGGCTTGATGCCGATGCGATCGTCCACGTGCGCCGTCACGCGACCCACCAGGCCACGCTCGCGCCCACTGATCTCGGCCTTGACCTTGTGCGCCAGCTCGAACACCGTGGCGCGCTCCTCGTCGGTCTTCCAGATCGGCACGATGACCACTTCCGTCGGCGCCAGCTTCGGCGGAATCTGCAGGCCGTTGTCGTCGCCGTGCGTCATCACCAGGCCACCGATCATGCGCGTGCTCACGCCCCAGCTGGTGTTCCAGGCGTGCTCGATGCCGCCGGCCTCGGTCTGGAACGTGAGGTCGAACGCCTTCGAGAAATTCTGGCCAAGGTTGTGCGAGGTGCCCGCCTGTAGCGCGCGGTTGTCCTGCATCATCGCCTCGCACGAGTAGGTGCGCACAGCGCCCGCGAACCGCTCGCTGTCGGTCTTCTGGCCGGTGATCACCGGCATCGCCATCCACTGTTCCATGAACGTGCGATAGACGCCCAGCATCTGGCGCGTCTCGATCTCCGCCTCGTCGTGCGTGGCGTGCGCGGTGTGGCCTTCCTGCCAGAGGAACTCGGTGGTGCGCAGGAAGAGCCACGTGCGCATCTCCCAGCGCACCACGTTGGCCCACTGGTTGTACAGGAACGGCAGGTCGCGGTAGCTCTGCAGCCACTTGGCGAACATGTGGTAGATGATGGTTTCCGATGTTGGCCGGACCACCAGCGGTTCCTCGAGCTTGGAGCCACCACCATGTGTGACCACCGCCAGTTCCGGCGCGAAGCCTTCCACGTGGCTGGCTTCCTTCTTCAGGAAACTTTCCGGGATGAACAGCGGGAAGTAGGCGTTGCGATGGCCGGTGGCCTTGAACATCTGGTCCAGCGCCAGCTGCATGCGCTCCCAGATGCCGTAGCCATCGGGCCGGATCACCATGCAGCCGCGCACCGGCGAGTAGTCGGCCAGCTCCGCCTTCAGGACCAGCTCATTGTACCAGGCGCTGAAGTCCTCGGCGCGCGTCGGAAGCTTCTTGTCGTCGCTCATGCTGCTCCGTCGGTGCACGAAGGCACCGGCTGTTGGGGATCTCGCCTGCTCACCGATGGTCGGCGAGCCATGTCGCCAGGTCCACCGATGTTTCCGTTCCACTCGTCAGGTCGCGCACGATGCCAGTCCCCGGTGCGTCCGCGCGCAGGATCAGCGCCTGCGACGCGCCCGCACTCACCGCAGCCTTCAGCTGCTTGCTCAGTTGCTGCGGGCGTAACGCGTACTCCACCCGGCGCCCGGCACGGCGCAACGCGCCCACCGCCTCGCGCACCGTCGCGGCGTCCACATCGTCGGCCGCCGCCACCCAGTATTCCGGCGAGGGTGGCTGCGACGGCAACAAGCCGCGATCGCGCAACAGTTCGCCGAGCACGACGTCGCCCCAGCCGAAACCCGCCGCCGGCATGTCCACACCACCCAACGCCTTCAGCAACTCGTCGTATCGCCCGCCTCCACACACCGCGCGCAATTCGCCCCTGGCGTCGAACACCTCGAACACGATGCCAGTGTAGTAGGCCAGCCCTCGCACGATGGTGAGGTCGAGCCGGACCCACGGCATCACGTCCACGCCGATCAGCGACTGCGTCATGGCCAGCGTGTCCTGCATCGCCGCCAGTCGCGCGGCACCGTCCGCATCCTGCAGCACATCGGCCAGCGCCTCGATGCCGCGCGCCGCGGTCTGCTCGATCAGCGCCAGCAGGGCGTCCACCTGATCCATGCTGCAGCCGGCTGCCACCAGCTTCTCGATCGAGAGCTCGCGAGGCTGGCGATCCAGCTTGTCCAGCACACCGTAGATCGCGGGGATCCGGTCGTCCGGATGCCCCATCGCGCGCAGCACCGCGTTCAGCAGCCGGCGGTCCGACAGGCGCACGCGCACGTCGTCGCTGGTGAGGCCGAACTCGCGCAGGATGTCGATCACCAGCGCCAGCAGCTCGGCGTCGGTGCTTTCACCGCCGTCACCGAAGATGTCGGCGTTGAGCTGGAAGTGCTCACGCAGGCGACCGCGCTGCGCACGCTCGTACCGGAACAGCTGGGGGATGGAGAACCACCGCACCGGCTTGCGCAATGCGTTCGCCTGCGCCGCCACCATCCGTGCCACCGTGGGCGTCATCTCCGGTCGCAACGAGACGTCGCGGCCACCCTTGTCCACGAAGTTGTAGAGCTGCTCCACGATCTCGGCGCCGCTCTTCTTCGTATAGAGCTCCAGTGGCTCCAGCGGCGGACCATCGTACTCCACGAACCCGTAGCGCGCGGCCACCCGACGCCAGACCGAGAAGATGTGCGCACGCTCGGCGAATGCCGGTGGATAGAAGTCGCGGAAACCGTTCAGTGGGCGGATCGAAGCCATCGTCGAAACTTACCCGGCAAGGGGATCGATCTCCAACCGCTCCATCGCATCACCCACCGTATGAAACGAGCCGGTGACCAGCACGGTGGCCGCAGCCTCCTGCGCGCGCGCCAGCGTCCCGGCAAAGTCGGGCGATGCATGCACCATCACCCCCTCGTCCGCACGTTGCCGCGCGTATGCCGCCACCTCGTCCAACGTCCAGCGACGCGACGCCGGTGCCGTCGGCGCATCCGTCAACCAGAGATGGTCGATGACCGGAAGCAGTTCATCCAGCATCGCGCGCCAGTCCTTGTCCGACAACACGCACACCACCGCCGCCAGGGGTTTCGGCAGCGAGACTGCCGACAACGAGCGCGCCACCGTCGCCATGCCGTCCGGGTTGTGCGCCACGTCGAACAGCCACGGCC
>JANMON010000093.1:0-5720 GCA_031369265.1 Gemmatimonadaceae bacterium
TCGATCTCGCCCGCAGCCAGCAGCGGCACGATGTGCGGATGCTGCAGTCGCGCGGCGAACGAGATCTCGCGCCGGAATCGGTCCACGGACACCGTCTGGGCGGCGTCGGGCGGCAGCACCTTGACCACGATCTGCCGGCCAAGTCCCGTATCGGTGACCAGGAACACCCGCGACATGCCGCCGCCGCCGAGTTCGCGCTCGATCCGGAAGGTGGGGCCGAGCGAGGCTGCCAGGCGCTCCTGCAGGGCTGTCACGGTGCCCTCGCCGCGAGTGGGTAGGACGTCACGAGCGGCAGTCTGCAACACGTGCAGCCACCCTCGCCTGCCGCAAGATACCGCCGGTCGGCCGACGGCACAGGGCGAACGACCTCGCGCGCCTAGCGGCTGAACCAGTACGCCATCTTCACCAGGAACGTGTTGTTGGGATGGAGCCGGAAGAGGTCGCGGAAGTCGCTGCCGAGGGACTGTGACAGCGCCTCGCTCGACGATGCGTCGCGGCCGTGGGCCCAGACCAGGAAGAGGGTCGAGCCGGGACGGAATTCCCAGCGCGCCACGGTGTTGGTGCGCAGTTGCGTGGCGCGGAAGGCGAGCGGTGAGCCGGGGGGTGGTGCGTAGGCGCTGAAGCGGTCGGCGAAGGCGACTGCATCGGGCGTCGCGCTCACCTCGCGCAGGTCGTCATACGTGCCGGTGGCCACGAACGGCTGGCCGTAGAACTCGAAGGTGATGTCGGGCGTGACGGTGTAGTTGAGGCGGATGTTGCTCGACACCGTGCGCTGCACCAGGTGGGCGAAGGTGTGGTGCGTCACGCCGCTCGCATCGGTGAAGTTGCCGAACCACTGGGCCGCGTTGTCGTCCTTCGAGTAGTTGAGGCCAAGGCCGAGCTGCAGGCGGGTCGAGAACCGGAGGTTCAGGTAGGGGCTGTAGCTGCTGCCGCGCGACTGACCTTCGTCACGACGCGACAGGTTCACGAACATGCCGCCCGACACCGTCTTGCGGGCGTCGGTGTTGAGGCCGAACCACGGGTAGAACCCGCGCGAGACACGCAGTGCCGGACCGCCGCGCGTGCAGCGATCGCAGTACGACTCGGTCAGGTTTCCAAGCGTGCCGCCCAGATGGGCGTCCCAGTTGTTGAGGAAGCCGAGGTGGCCGTTGACGTTCACGGCGTTGTCGAGTCGCGTGCCGGAGGTGTTCCAGCGCTGCCAGTGATTCCCGTTGACCTGCGCCCAGCGGAACACCCTGGTCGCGTTCTGCCAGGTGAGGGCACCCCACGTACTCCAATCCGTCAGGTCCGCTCGACGGAGGAACCCGAGGTCATTCACGTCGTAGCCGGCCGACTGCCGCACCACGCTGGTTTCGAAGCGTGTGATGCCGCCGCCGTACTTGCCGAACTTGACCTGGCCATCGTAGCCCGAGAGCGAGGTGCTGGTGGTGTCCACCGACAGCTCGTCACCCGGCTGCTGGAAGTAATGCACCGCACTGCGCTGCAGGCGCGTGATGGCCGGCGCGGTGCCCCGCACCATCGAGCCGGTGACCTGTGCCGTGAACTCGTACTCCCGCTGATGGAAGCGATTGCGGTAGGTGAGTCCGCCGACGTAGGCCGAGCGGTTGAGGTAGGGGTTGGAGAGCGAATCCATCTGCCGGTTGACGGCGGTGACGATCGCGCTGAGGCCCGCTTCGCCACCGTTCAACTCCTGTTGCGCGCGCAGCACGGCGTAGTTGGTGCCCGGTTCCACCGTGCGATCCTGCACGCCAGCGACGCGGGGCGTGATGGCATCCAGCACGCCGAACGAGAAGCCGCGTGCCGTGCGGCCGGTGAGCTTGGTGGCAGCGGCGATGGGCGTCGAGGTGGCGGTGCTGGCGTCACCGTAGATCCCGCGCAGCGCCGGTGAGCGCCCGATGCGGCGTGAGTAGAACAGCCCCTCGTTGGTGCTGCAGTCCACCACAATGTAGCAGTTCAGCCGGAACTGGTACAGGCCCGTGCCTTCCACGAAGAACGGGCGCTGTTCGCGAAAGAAATTCTCGAACACGGTCAGGTTGAGCACCGCCGGATCGGCTTCCACCTGGCCGAAGTCGGGGTTCACGGTGGCATCCAGCGTGACGTTCGGTGTGATGCCGAGTTTGAGGTCGGCACCGAGGCTCAGCCGCTGGTCGCGGCTGAAGGCACCGGTGGAGGAGACGCGCTGCTGATTCCTGGTGACGGCGTACGGCGTGACCTCGAGCCGCCGCGCATTCGAGATCTCGGAGAGTCCGGTGAGGCGCCCGAGTTGTGAGGCGAGGCCGTTGGACGTGGGCGAGTACTCAGGCCATGCCACGCGTTCGTTGAGCCGTTCGATGTCGCGCCAGATACCGAAGCCGAAGGTGTGCGGCCCGGTGCCGGTGTATCGCAATTGCGAGAGTGGGATGCGGAACTCCGCGGTCCAGCCTTGCGCGTCGATCTGCGTGGCGACGTCCCAGATGCCGTTCCACGACACGTCTTCCTGCCGGTCGTTGCTGATGGAGTAGTCACGCTTGACGCCATCGGGATTGACCGCCAGTTCGTAGCCGGTCCGCTTGTCGTCGTAGGAGTCGATCAGGAGCTTCACCTGGTCCGACGGCCCGCGCACGTCGCGCCGCGAGAGGGCGTGCATGATGCTGTCGGGGTGCGGATCGAACATGCGCACGAACACGTACAGGTTGCGGGCGTCGTACGAGACGCGGAATTCGGTGCGGAACGTGGGCTCGCCGTTGACCTTCGGCGCGAACTGCCGGAAGCCCGAGGTGGCGGCGCCCTCGCGCCACACGGCGTCGTCGTCGCGGCCATCGATGGCGGGAGCGCTGGTGGCGCGCACCGCGGCTGCCGCCAGCACCGTCGAACCACCGGCCGCCGGCTTGCCTGGCGCGGCCGCGAGCGTCACGGGATCCTGCAGCAGCGCCAACAGCGCAAGCGTGGGTGCGAGCACGGTGATTCCTCGGGCTGGGTGTGCCCGTCGGACATCACGAAATCCTCAAGGGTTGCCGTCGGCCGCCTCATGTGCTGAACTATCAGCAGACTCTGGTGCGCCCAAGAGTCGGGCCTTTCGTGGGGTGCGCAATACGTGTCCGCTGCTCGGTGCGGCGTTGCGTCAGGCGGTGCGGCTTTCACGCGTTGGCTCGAGGCGTCGGTTCGCGAATTGGCTCCGTCAACGATGTTGACGATCTCCCGAACATCGAGAGAGCGCGGGTCCGCGCGCCCTCAGACCATGCAGGTGTGCTCGTCGCTCGATGGCGCCAGCACGCACGCCCGCCAGCGCAACGCGCGGAGGTGCAGGTCGCGCGGGTCAGGCGGCGCTGTCGGCGCGTGCGCGATGCAGGGGGAGAGAGTCGGCCGCTGAAACAGCCACAGGTGCGACCGATTGCGCCGGCAGACGAACCGATGCGCCAACGGCGCCGATCGCGAGCGCGACGAACGGGACGCGGGCGGCCAGTCGTGCCGCAGCGGCCATGCGAGGGGAAGTCATTTGGCGTCCATCATGCCGCATCGGCCGCGTGCGCGCCACGCGCTCACCGCTGTTCCGGCGCCAGCCACCGGTTCATCTGAAGATCCTGCACCCGCGACAACACCACCACCGCCACCACCGCCCCCAGGAAGGCCATCCCCATGTCGCTCTGCGTGTCCCACGGATCACCCTGCGTGCCCAGGAACGCCTCCGCGCCCTGACCCAGCGCCACCGCCGCGCCCCACTCCACCAGTTCGTAGATCAGGCTCACCGATAGCGCACACGCTACCGCCAGCACCGCCGGCCAGCGACCGGCACGCACGATCCCCTGCCGGATGAAGATCTCGCGCGCGACCAGCGCCGGGACGAAGCCCTGCGCGAAGTGCCCCAGCTTGTCGTACGGATTGCGTGACAGGCCGAAGACGTCCTGCACCCAGAAGCCCACCGGCACCCGCGCGTACGTGTAGGCACCGCCCACCAGCAGAATCACCGCGTGCAGCGCGATCAGCACGTACAGCAGTGACGTGAGCGGGAAACGCCGATACGTCAGCACCAGCACCGGCGCGGCAACGAGGATCGGCGCCACTTCCATCCACCAGGTGGACCGCTCGTACGGGTGCCACCCGGAGACGACCAGCAGCACCAGCACCACACCCATCAACGGCAGCAACCATCGACGTTCCATCACAGGACCCTCGTGCCCCACGAATTCCTCCGGACGTCGCGAGGCGACGCGGTTGTGTGCCATCAGGATGCCGCGCGCAGCGGATGCCCGAACGCTGCCACCGCGAACTGAAAGGTGCGGCATCGGTAATGTGACCTGGCCAGCCCCGCAAACGACTCCGGCAGCTCCGGAACCGTCACGACCGCGGCATGTTCTGCCTGGACGACGTAGCCGTTGTACGTCGTGATTCTCGCCACCTCACCCGGCGCATACCGCAACGGAAAGTGCAGGTTCTTGGCACCACGTTCCGTGACTCGACCAGCCGCCACACCGCACACGTACAGATACGGAAAGCGATCCATCCGATCGCAGATCACCGGCACGCCGCTGCGGGCCGTCGGCGTACAAAAGGCCGCCACGCGCCGACCCTTCAACCCCGGCTGGCAATGCCTCGCCGGATCGTAGCCGCGCACGTACATCGCCCACAGGAACCGAAACCCAGCGATCGGCCCGGGTGGCGTCTCGCCATGCTCCACCGTCAGGATGATCGCACCGGTCATCACTACCTCGCGAAGCGCGGACACGCCGACATCGATCGACGCTGCAAAGCCGATGTGCTAACCTCCGCCGAAGCCGCATGATCGTGACCCCACACCCGTCACCGCAATGCCTGCCATGCTCCATCGCGCGCCCCTGAGTCGCCTCGCCGTCATCCTCCTCGCAGCGGCGCTCTCCGCCCACGCCACCGTGGCGCAGCGACGACCACCCACGTCGCAGCCGGTTCGCGCGTTCGAGGTCACCGAGACATCGCTCAGCGCGCTGCAGGACGCGATGCGACGTGGCACCGTCACCGCCGAGCAGCTGGTGCAGGCCTACCTCGCGCGCATCGCAGCCTACGATCACGCTGGCCCGCAGCTCAACGCCATCATCCGCATCAACCCCGCAGCGCGGCGCGAGGCCCGCGCACTGGATGCCGAACGTCGGGCAGGACGCGTCCGTGGTCCGATGCACGGCATCCCGGTGATCGTGAAGGACAACTACGACACCGGCGACATGCCCACCAGCGCCGGTTCGCTGGCCCTCGCCAACTCGCAGCCGGCGCAGGACGGCTTCGTGATCCGCCAGCTGCGTGCGGCGGGCGCGATCATCCTCGCCAAGGCCAACATGCACGAACTGGCGGCCGGCATCACCTCCATCAGTGCCCTCGGCGGACAGACCCGCAACCCGTACGATCCGGCGCGCTGTCCCGGTGGGTCGAGTGGCGGCACCGGTGCGGCCATCGCGGCCAGCTTCGCCGCGGTGGGATGGGGCTCCGACACCTGCGGCTCGATCCGCATCCCGAGCGCGTTCGGCGGCCTGTTCGGACTGCGACCGACCCAGGGCCTGGTGAGCCGCACCGGCATCGTGCCGCTCTCGCACTCGCAGGACATCGGCGGACCGATGGCGCGCACCGCCATGGATCTCGCGATCGCACTGGACGTCACCGTCGGGCACGACCCCGCGGATAGCGTCACGCGCGACCAGCTCGAAGCGCCGCGGCAGCAGTTCGTGGCGTCGCTCGACAGCGGTGCGATGCGCGGCGCACGGATCGGCATCCTCACC
>JANMON010000105.1:0-3951 GCA_031369265.1 Gemmatimonadaceae bacterium
CATGCCGCCGGACTCACTGCGCGCGCGAGCATCCCCATTCGTCATCGTCGTCGACGACGCGACCGCGCGAGCGCTCGAGTTCCGGAGGGCACTCGGCGCGCTCGCGAGGGCTGGGCGTCAGGCCCTTTTTCGGACTCGCCCGTGGGACGGGAGGCATTCTTCGCGGCGCAACGCATCGGCCCTCCCGAGATCAGGCGCTGCTCGACCTCATCGCACGACGCATCACGACCCGCTCCCCACCCTCTCCCCTGCCAGAAACCGCCCAATCGCCGCGTTCAGGAAGGCCTTGTCCGCCGGACTCGCCCCCGCGCCCGCCGGATGTCCCCACAACGACGGGATCGGCAACAGCGTCACGTTGGGAATGAACGCCGCCTCGTACTTCGCATCGCCGAGCGGGAAGTAGAGGTCGGTCTCCGACGGCATGTAGAGGACGCGTGCGGAAATCGAGCGCAGCGCCTTCTCGACGTCACCGCCGTAGCCCGGCGTGGTGCCGACGTCATGCTGCTGCCAGGTGCGCGCCTGCAGGATGTAGTTGTTGGCGTCGGCCGAGAAGCGCGTGCGGAAACCCTGCATGTATTGCTCGAAGGTGGTACCAGGCGCGCTGCTGCTGCGCCACAGCTCGCGGCGCCACCACTCCTGCGAATAGAGCCAGCCGGCCCAGACCAAACCGAACGCCTGCAAGCCCTGCTTCGGCGGCGCCGTGTACTCGCCGCCGTGGAAGGCGCTGTCGGCGGTGAGTGCGGCGATCTGCCCCTCGAGACGCACGATGCCGTGTCCGTACGTCTTGGCCGTGCCCGCGGTGGCGACGATGCGATCCATAAACCGGGGATAACTCACCGCCCACTGGAACGCCTGCTGCGCGCCCATCGAGAAGCCGATCACCGCCCGCAGGTGCGTCACCTGCAGGTCCTCGACCAGCAGCCGATGCACCGCCTCGACGTTGTCGCGGATCGTGGTCACCGGAAATCGCGGCCCGTGCAACGGCTCGGGCGTGTTGCTGGGCGACGACGACGCGCCATTGCCGAAGAGCTCCGTGGCGACGAGGAAGAGCTTCGTAGTGTCCAGCGCCAACCCGGGCCCGATCAGCCACTCGTACCCGTGGTGATTGGCCATGTAGTGCGACGGCAGCAGCACCACGTTGTCGCGCGCTGCGTTCAGGTGTCCGTAGGTGCCATACACGACCTTGGCCGACGGCAGCACGACGCCACTCTCGGTGCGGAAGTTCGTGATGGCGAACTCACGGTGGGTGGCGCGATCGACGCGCGCCGGCGCCACTTGCGCGTCGAGGACGGACGCGCTCGCGACGAGCATCAGGGCGAGCAGGAGACGGCGAGACATGTGGGGTGGGTCGGGGAGTACGGCACGACAACCAGACGACGCCATCTGCATCCCGGCGCATACCGACTCGGAACGATGCCGGTGGCGAACGGGAGCGGCAAGCGCGACTGCAGAAACGATCCGGTCCGCGCCGGGTCCCGGCTGGCGGAGCCGAGGCGGGAGCTACACTCAGAGAGAGGAGAGAATCGTGACAGGCCCTCGGTAGTTTCAGCGTTCCATCGACTCTTCGCGCCCCCTTCTCACCCCAACGCTGTCGCATGACTCGACGCTCCGCGTGGCTCACGCTCCTCTCCACCCTCACGTTCGTCGCATCGCCGGGCTTCACTGCACCGTTCAGCGGCTTCCGGCGCGATCAGCTTCCCATCCCGCAGATCGAACCGCCGGTGCAGCCAGCGGGCTACGCGTTCTCGATCTGGGGACTGATCTACGGATGGCTACTCGTATCGGCGGTGTACGGCGTGCTGCAGCGACGCACTGACGGCAGCTGGGATCGTGCGCGCGCGCCGCTGGTGGTGAGCCTGGTGGCGGGCACGCCGTGGCTGGCGATCGCGAACCGCAGCGCCATCTGGGCCACGGTCCTCATCTTCGTGATGGCGGCCGGCGCGATTGTGGCACTCACGCGCACGCCCGACGGCGACACCCGCTGGCTGCGCACACCGGTAGCGATCTACGCGGGGTGGCTGACCGCGGCGGCGTGCGTGTCACTGGGCAGCACGGCGGCGGGCTACGGGGTGCTCACCACTGGACTCGGCTGGGCGTTCATCGGGATCGTACTGGCGCTCGTCGTCGCGATCATGGTGCAACGCGCCGCGCCACGCGCACCGGCGTACGGCAGCACGGTGATCTGGGCGCTGGTAGGGATCATGGTGGCTAATCGGGCCGACCCGCTGAGCGTCACGCTGCTGGCGGGAACAGGAGTGCTCGTGCTCGCATCGGTACTGGTGTCACAGTGGCGCACACACCGCTGATACCGCAGCGAGATCCACCGGCGCTCGTCGTCCTGAGTGCGGTCGAGGTCCTGACCGCCTGTGCTCGTGATGTGGCGGAGCCGCGGCCGACACGATGCGGCGAGTGCGCCAGCAGCGGGGAGGGGATCAGGATCCTCTCAATCTGCGGTCTCCACGGCAGCTTGGCCACACTGCGCCAGCACCGCATCCAACGCATCGAACGACCCGTTCCATCCTCGGGTCATCCCCGCCCGCTCGACCACGAACGTCGCCACCTCCTCGGGCGTCGCAGCACCCTCGATCGCGAAGCGCACGCTCACGCGCGTCAACGCGTCGCTCTCGGCCACGAACAGCACCGTGGCCAGCGTCGTCTCCGGCCACGTGGGCGACCCGGGCTGGCGCGACACGTTGCCCTCGGCATCGAGGAAGGTCTGCGTGTACTCGAGCCGATCGGGTCGCGCCACCAGACGGTACTGGTGCCGCGCGTACATGGTGAAGTCACCGTTGCTCATCGCGAACGTGGCGTCGCCACCGGCGCGGATGTCGGCGTGCTGGAACGTCATCGTGAAGCCGGCCGGCGGCAACCACGCCGCCAGATGCGCAGGCGTGGTCCACATGTCGAACACCGTCGCGATCGGCGCCTCGAACGTGCGCGCGATCACGAACACCTCGCGATCCGCCACTTCCTTCTCGAGGTACTCGGCAAGGCGATCCCAGGTGCTGTTGCCACCCGCGGCCTTGATGAAGCCGCGCGTCTGCTGCGCCGCCTCCGCGGTCGGGAGCGTCATGCGCATGTCGAGCTCCGTCTTGCCACCGACGTCGCGGAAGGCGGCGGTGACACGAAACATCGGCGCGGCGTCGGCGGACGACGCGCCGTGGTCGTACACCAGCCTGGCCTGCGGCACCACCTCGTGATAGCGCGTGAAGTTCGGCCAGTCGGTGCCGTCCGGCCCGTGCATCGTGTAGTCCCAGCTGCCACCGGCACGCAGCTCCTTGCTGTGCGTGGTGATGGTGAAGCCGCGCGGGCCCCACCACTGCCCTACCTGTGCGAGATCGGTCCATGCATCCCAGACCAGGGCCACGGGTGCGTCGTAGACGCGGAGGATGCGAATCTCGTTCGCGTTCGACGTCTCAGTCATCGGTCGGTTCCGGTGTGGTGGTGGTCGGAGTGGTGGTGACGGTCTTCAGGTATTCGCCCAGTCGATCGAGGCTGGCTTCCATGTGCACGCGGTACTCCTCCATCCAGGCCGCGGCGTCCTTCAATGGCTCCGGATTCAGGGTGCATGGGCGCCACTGCGCCTCACGTCCCTTCGTGACCAAGCCCGCCGTCTCCAGCACCTTGAGGTGCTTGGTCACGCCGGGGAGCGTCATCCGGCCAAGGAAGGGTTCGGCGATCTGGGTCACGGTGGCCTCCCCGCTCCGCAGGCGGGCGAGGATGGCTCGCCGGGTGGGGTCGGCGAGTGCGGCGAAGGTCCAGCTCAGGTCGTCCTGCATAATCTACCGTCTGGTTAATTAGCCTTCCGGTAAACTATATGCATTGTCTTTTCCGTCAAGAGTCGCCGAATTCCGGTGTGCGCTCTCGCGGTGCACCCAGGAACACCGGCACGCGCCACGGTCGTCCCGCCGCAAGAGTTGCGTGTAGGAGCGTACCGCATCGAATTCCATG
>JANMON010000153.1:0-2294 GCA_031369265.1 Gemmatimonadaceae bacterium
GACGAACGTGCCGTCGGCCTGCACTTCGGCGATCGGGTAGCCGATGTTGGCGAGGTCGGGAATCGTGCGCCAGTCATGCAGGCAGTTGCCACCCGACGACTGCGCACCGCATTCGAGGATGTGTCCAGCCACGATGCCGGCGGCGAGCTGATCCCACGAGTCCGCGGCCCAGCCGAATTCGTGGCGCAGCGGTGCCATGGTCAGCGCGGTGTCAGTGGAGCGGCCGGTGACCACGATCTGCGCACCGTGCTGCAGCGCCTCGACGATCGGCGTGGAACCGATGTAGGCGTTGGCCGAGAGCACGCGACTCCGGACGGACGACAGCGGTGCGCCGGTCTCCATGTGCTTCAGTTCGTGGCCGGCCGCAATCAGCTCATCAAGGCGCGGCAGCAGGTCGTCACCGGTGACGACACCGATCTTGACCGCCCCGCCATGCCCTGCCTTCGCGATCGCCGCCACCAGTGCCTGCGCGCAGGCGACCGGGTTTACGCCGCCGGCGTTGGCGATGACCTTCACGCCGCGAGCGACGATGCCCGGCAGCACACTCTCGATCGCGCCGATGAAGTCGCGCGCGTAGCCCATCGCCGGATCACGTTCCTTCTGCTTCTGCAGAATGGACATCGTGACCTCGGCCAGGTAGTCGAGCATCAGGTAATCGATCGGGCCGCCCTCCACCTGCTGCCGCGGTGCGTCGAGCGAGTCGCCCCAGAAGCCCTGCCCGCTGGCCACGCGTACCGTCCGTGTCATCGAATCTCCAGGCATGAGTCGCTCATGCCATTTCCAGCGGTTGCGGTGGGAGCACGAAGGCTCCGAGGTGTGGACCGGGATTGCGTCGCACGGCACGCAGTGCCAGCGCCAGCAGCGGTCGGGTGTCTTCCGGGTACACGATGGCGTCGGCGAAACCGCGGGCGGCGGCGTATCGCGCATCGAGTTGCTGCTCGTAATCTTCGCGCATTGACGCGATCGATTGCTGCATCTCGGTCGAGGGCTCGGCGCCCGATTTCTTGAGCGCGTCGAGCGACGGACCATGCACGGCTGCGATCGCGCTCTCGCCTTCCATCACTGCCATGCGACCGGTGGGCCATGACAGGATCAGGTCGGGATCGAACCCCTGCGCGGCCATCGCATAGTAGCCGGCGCCCGAGGCGTGATTCACCGTCAGCACCAGCTTCGGCACACGCGCGGTGGCCATTGCTTCCACCCAGCGCGCGCCGGCGCGGATGATGCCTTCGTGTTCCGCCTCCGGGCCGACCATGAATCCCGAGACATCCTGCACGAACAGCAGCGGAATGCCCTGCCGGTCACAGCGATCGATGAAGAAGGCGACCTTCTCCGCGCTCTCGGCGTAGATGATGCCGCCAAAGCGCGGCTTCTCGCCGGCGCGACCCTTGATCAAGCCACGCTGGTTGCTGATCACGCCCACCGCGATGCCATCGATCCGGGCGTCGGCGCAGATCACTTCCTTCGCCAGGTCGGCCTGGAACTCGAACAGCGAGCCGGCGTCCACCACCGCTTCGAGCACGTGGTGCATGTCGTACGACATGCGATGGTCAGCCGGCAGCACATCGTACAGGGTGTCTGGGCTGCGCGACGGTTCGCGCGACTCGACGTCGGCATGTTTCGCCTCGTGCTGCGCGCCGGGGAGCCGCGAGATCATCTCGCGCAGCAGGCGCAGGCAGTGCGGGTCGTCATCGGCGGTGTAGTGCGCGACCCCACTCACTGCGGTGTGCGTGCTGGCGCCGCCCAGTGTCTCACCGTCGATGGTCTGGCCGGTGGCACCCTTCACCAGGTTCGGGCCACCCAGCCCCATGAACGACGTGCCCTTCACCATCACGATCACGTCGCTCAGCGCCGGCAGGTAGGCGCCACCGGCGATGCACGGTCCCATCACCGCCGAAAGCTGCGGAATGCGCAGGTAGCGGCGCATCACCGAGTTGTAGTAGAAGATGCGCGCGGCCCCGTACTGTCCGGGAAACACACCGCCCTGATAGGGCAGGTTCACGCCCGCGCTGTCCACCAGGTACACGATCGGAATCCGGCAGCGCATCGCCAATTCCTGCGCCCGGAGGATCTTCCTGATCGTTTCGGGCCACCATGATCCCGCCTTCACGGTGGCGTCGTTGGCGACGACGACGACTTCGCGCCCGTGCACCACACCGAGTCCGGTGATCACACCCGCGGCCGGCGCCTGTCCGTCGTACTGGTCGTAGGCGACCAGCAATCCGAGTTCGAGGAACGGTGCGCCGTCATCGCACAGCGTCGTCACGCGCTCGCGGGCGGTCAGCTTACCGCGC
>JANMON010000176.1:0-4505 GCA_031369265.1 Gemmatimonadaceae bacterium
CTGCGCGCCGGGCGGCATCACGAACACTTCATCGTGGACATGATCCAGGGTGGTGCAGGCACCAGCACCAACATGAACGCCAACGAGGTGATCGCCAATCGCGCCCTCGAAATCCTTGGGCGTGCGCGCGGTACCTACGACGTCGTGCACCCGAACGAACACGTCAACCGCAGCCAGAGTACCAACGACGTCTATCCGACGTCGATCCGCATCGCGCTGCACACGGCGCTGGACGGGTTGCGTGATGCGCTGCGCGCGCTCTGTGGCGCGATGGACGCCAAGGGTGCGGAGTTCAGTGACCTGATCAAGATGGGCCGCACGCAGTTGCAGGACGCGGTACCGATGACGCTGGGGCGCGAGTTCAAGGCGTGGGCACACACGCTGATGGAAGACGTGGATCGGCTGGGTGAGGCGCAGGCGCTGATGCGCGAGATGAACATGGGCGCCACCGCCATCGGCACCGGCATCACGGCCTCGGAGGCGTTCACCGTCTCGGTGCGCAAGCATCTCTCCGAGGTCACCGGGCTGGTGATGATCACCGCCCCCGACCTGATCGAGGCCACCAGTGATACGGGTGCGTTCGTGCAGCTGAGCGGTGTGCTGAAGCGCACGGCCACCAAGCTCTCCAAGATCTGCAACGACCTGCGATTGTTGTCATCGGGGCCACGGGCCGGCTTCGGCGAAATCAATTTGCCGCCCATGCAGCCCGGCAGTTCGATCATGCCCGGCAAGGTGAACCCCGTCATCCCCGAGGTGGTGAACCAGGTTTGCTTCAACATCATCGGTGGCGACGTGACGGTGACGATGGCGGCTGAGGCGGGGCAGCTGCAGCTGAATGTGTTCGAGCCGATCATTGCCTACCGGCTGCTCGGAGGCATTCATGAGCTCACGCAGGCGATTCATGTGCTGCGCGACAAGTGTATCGTCGGCATCACCGCCAACGCCGATCGGATGCGCTACTACGTCGAACACTCGATCGGTGTGGTGACGGCGCTGCTGCCGGTGATCGGCTACGAGAAGGCAACCGAGGTGGCCAAGGAAGCACTGGCCTCGGGGCGCGGCGTGACCGAGATCGTGCTGGAACGCGGCTGGCTCACGCGCGAGCAGTTGGATGACGTGCTGCGACCGGAGTCGATGGCGGGGCGGTGACCTGGCAGGAGGGATGCACGGCGTCGATCGCCGAGTCGGACACCGGCGAAGACGACGTACGCAACAGCGTCATCCAGCTCGGCGTGGGCCTGCGTTTCCGTCGCTCATGGTGAGCCGACCATCCCGCTGGCGCGCCGGGGCGCGTCAGAGGGCGAAGAGGTCCCGCTGCACCGGCGCCGTCCGCGGGTCACCGGCCCGGTCGCGCCAGATCCCGTCTCGCGCCGTGCGGCCGCGCAGGAAGGCGGTCGCTTCGTCGCCGGCCACCAACCCCTCGTCCACGTCGCTCTGCAGGTAGCCCCCCGTCAGGGCCATCCGGACCACGATCGCGGTATGGCAGGCCGGGTTGCTGCACGGATAGACGGTACTGGCCACGGGCACCGTGGACCCCGGGGCCTCCTCCGCCTCGCCGGCCTGCACCCGCCAGCCGCGCCGGACCTTGCGCGTCTGCCCCAGGAACGGCGTCGACCAGCACACCGGGCAGCGCGGCGTCGGCGGCGTGGTGGGGGCGAACGCCGGTGGGCGGCGAGTGGGCAGGCGGTCGGACATGCTGCCAATATCGCGCGGACCGACCCACCGGGGGAGATTGCCCACGGCACGGCTCCGGTCTGCGTCCCTATCTTGCGCCATGGCAAAACCCACGATCGACGGCCCTGGACAGGCGAAGCTCGAGCAGCTCGAGACGGCCACCTCCATCGCCCAGACGGTTCATGGCCTGGTGGAGAAATACGCCATCGCAATCCGCACCGGCCAACCAACCAGCGCCTACGGCCAGCAGATCAAGCGCGCGGCGACCCCACTGGTGGGGCTGCTGCGGAGCCAGTTCCAGCTGCTGGCCGATCTCGCCAGCGACCTCATCTTGGTGGCGACCCGGGGTGGCGGGGCCGATCCGGCCAAGCTGCGCATGCTCCGCGAGCGGGTCGGGCAGCTGAAGTCGGGGATCGAGCTGGCCGTGACCTCGACCGTCGCGAAGCATGCCGTGAAGGCAGAGGCGGCACCGTCGGACTCCGAGGTCCAATAGCGGGAAGTAACCCGAACTCCCTAGTTTTGCGGGCACTGTCTATCTTGGCTGACAGTGGAAGTGTCACACGCCGGTTGCGACTAACCGGCACGTCGGTCGCTTGACCTGGTAGGGGTCGCGGTTGTCGTGGATGAACTGACGAACGCTGTCTTCCGGTTGGCGCCAACCCGCGTCACCCGTGTCTGCAGATCGGCTGCTAGTGCGACCGACCGGCAGGCTCCTCTCGGGGCGTCTACCCTGGCTCCCCACGACCTTTCCCAAGACCTTGGGCATGGCCAGCATTTCATGGTTCCGCCGGTTTCGCGCCGGCGCACTGACCCGCCGCGGACTCGCCCCTCTGGCGATCACCGCGCTGCTGTTCGCCGGACTCGCTGCGACTGCAGGCGCGCAGCAGTATCCGAACACGACGTTCAACTACACGACCGAACTGAACGAGGCCACCACCAAGCTCTGGGACAGCCTGCTGTTCTGGGCCACGCTGGTCTTCGTCGTCGTCCAGGTCGGCATTCTCTACATCATCTTCAAGTTCAAGGCGCGCCCCGACTCGCCTGAGCCGAAGCACGTGCACGGCAACACCACGCTCGAGATCATGTGGACCGCGATCCCGGCCGTGATCCTGGCGTTCATCGCGGTGCCGACGGTCAAGACCATCTTCATGACCCAGGCCAAGGCACCGGCCGGCGCCCTGCAGGTGGAAGTCATCGGGCACCAGTGGTGGTGGGAGTTCAAGTATCCGGAGTACGGCATCACCACCGCCAATGAGCTGTACCTGCCGGTGAATCGCCCGGTGAACTTCAAGCTCAACACGATCGACGTGCTGCACTCGTTCTGGATCCCGCGCCTCGGCGGCAAGCGCGACCTGATCTCGAACCGCACGAACTATCTCTGGATGACCCCGCGCGACTCGATGACGCTGAAGGCGCTCAACGGGACGTGCAACGAGTATTGCGGCGAAAGCCACGCGAACATGAAGTTTCGTGTGTTCACCGTGTCGCCGGAGCAGTTCGCGAGCTGGGCGGCGCACCAGAAGGCGCCGGCCGTCTTCGGCGTCGCGCCATCCGCTGCACCGGCCACCCCGACGGCCACACCCGCCGCGGAATCGACCAGCAAGGCAGGTCAGGTCGGCCCCGAGCTGGCCAACGCCGCCGCGCCGGCCCCCGTCGGCTTCGTGTTCCCGCGGGAAAAGCTTGACGCCTCCTCGCTGCCCACCGCCACGCCGCCCGCGAGCATCAGCTTCCCCGACAACCTGGTCGGCGATGCGACCCGTGGTCAGCAGGTCTATTCGCGCTCGTCGTGCATCGGCTGCCACAAGGTCAGCGGTAATCCGATGAGCGCCGGCATCATCGGCCCGAACCTGACGCACTTCGGGTCGCGCTACACCCTCGGCGGCGCGCTCTATCAGAGCACCACCGCCAACCTGGTCCGCTGGATCAAGAATGCGCCGGCCATGAAGCCGGGCAGCCTGATGCCGGCGATCGGCACCGGTGAGTACAACCCGGCCATCAAGGCCAAGGTCACGATGGGTGGACTCTCCGATCAGCAGATCGCAGACGTCGCCGCCTATCTGCAGGCTCTCAAGTAACCCGCGCCCGGAGCATTTCGCGTCATGGCCACGACTGTTGCGCCGCCGACCTACGCGCCGGCCGCCTCATCCCCCTCCTACGCCGGTGACAAGACCGGTGTCTGGAGCTGGATCACGACCACGGACCACAAGCGGATCGGCGTGCTGTACCTCTTCACGTCGCTCTTCTTCTTCATCTTCGGGGGACTCGAGGCTGCGGCCATCCGCGCGCAGCTTGCCGCCCCCAACCAGTCGCTGGTGAGCGCGGAGCTGTACAACCAGCTCTTCACCATGCACGGCACCACGATGGTGTTCCTCGCCATCATGCCGCTGTCGGCCGCGTTCTTCAACTTCCTCATCCCGCTGCAGATCGGCGCCCGTGACGTCGCATTCCCGCGTCTCAACGCCTTCAGCTACTGGGTCTACCTGCTCGGCGGCATCTTCATCACGCTGCCGATCTTCGCCGGCATCGCGCCCAACGGCGGCTGGTTCGGCTACGCCCCGATCACGACGATGGCCTACAACCCGGGCCTGAACATCGACTTCTGGGTGCTTGGCCTCCAGATCCTCGGTATCAGCTCGCTGGCCGCCGGCTTCAACTTCATCACCACGATCATCAACATGCGCGCACCGGGCATGCACCTGATGCGCATGCCGATGTTCACGTGGATGAGCTTCGTGGTGCAGTTCCTGGTGGTGCTGGCGTTCCCGGTCATCACCGTGGCGCTGGTGTTCCTGCAGTTCGACCGCTTCTTCGGCACGAACTTCTACACCCTC
>JANMON010000213.1:0-4931 GCA_031369265.1 Gemmatimonadaceae bacterium
AACCCCCTGAACATCGTGCGCGGCGCCGGCCAGTACCTCTACGATGACGACGCGCACCGCTACATCGACGGCTACAACAACGTGGCCCACGTGGGGCACTGTCACCCGAGCGTGGTACGCGCGGTGAGTGCGCAGCTGGCCCTGCTGAACACCAACACACGCTACCTGCAGGAGCAACTGACCCAGTACGCGAGCTTACTCACGGCACTGCTGCCACCGTCGCTGTCGATGTGCTACTTCACCGCGTCGGGCAGCGAGGCGAACGAACTCGCCCTGCGCCTCGCGCGAGCACACACCAAGGCACGCGACCTGATCGTGATGGACTCGGCGTACCACGGCCACACCACCACGCTGATCGACATCAGCCCGTACAAACACGCCGGCCCCGGTGGGCTGGGCGCGCCGGACTGGGTACACACCTCACCGATTCCTGATGTCTATCGCAACCGCGAGGTCACGGGCGACCCGGGCGCGTGGTTCGCGGCACGCGTCGGTGATGTGATCGACCGCGTACGGAGCACGGGTCGCGGACTCTCCGGATACATCGCTGAGACCTGCCCCAGCGTGGCTGGACAGATCATGTTGCCCACGGGATTTCTCGCCGACGTGTACGCGCGGGTGCGCGCCGCCGGTGGGGTCTGCATCGCGGACGAAGTCCAGACCGGCTTCGGACGGCTCGGCACCCATTTCTGGGCGTTCGAGGCACACGCCGTCACACCCGACATCGTCGTGCTCGGCAAGCCGATCGCCAATGGCTATCCGATGGGTGCCGTGATCACCACGCGCGCCATCGCCGACAGCTTCGACAACGGGATGGAGTACTTCAGCACCTTCGGCGGCAGCACGGCCGCGTGTGTGGCCGGTCTCGCCACGTTGTTCGTCACGATCGAGGAGCAGCTGCAGCACCGCGCGCAGGCCACCGGCACGCAGCTGCTGGCGGCGTTTCGCCAGCTCCAGCAGCGGTTCGAGTTGATCGGTGACGTGCGTGGTTCGGGCCTGTTCCTCGGTGTGGAGCTGGTGCGCGACCGCACCACGCTGGAACCTGCCGACATCGAGGCCAGCTTCATCGTCAACCGGATGCGCGACCGCGGCGTGCTGGTGGGCACCGATGGACCACACCACAACGTGATCAAGATCCGCGGCCCGATGACGCTCTCCGCCGACGATGCCGACCGCATCGCCGAGACGATGGCGATCGCACTGCGCGAAGTGGACGCCATACGTTGACGATGTCGCCACGATTCAGACCTGCCCCCCACTGTCCATGGAGCCGAGCATGTTGCGCCGACTGATTCCACTCCTCGCGGTCCCCTTCGCGCTTGGCGCGCAGACTGCGCCGACGCCCGCCAGACCCGGCTGGCAGTGGTCGATGGACTCGGTGCGCACCGTCGTGAATGCGGTACGTGCCGGACGCTCACTGGCGCCGGCGAGCTGGCCGGGCGGCGCGCGGGTGGCGGTGCTGCTCTCGTTCGACGTGGACAACGAGACCATCCCGCTTCGGTTCGGGGAACCGACCGTCGGCACACTGGCCTCGGCGCAGTACGGCGCGCGCCGCGGGCTCGGACGATTGGTGCGCCTGCTCGACGCGCAGCGTATCCCGGCGTCGTTCTTCATCCCGTCGGTGAGCCTGGCGCTCACCCCCGGCATGGCCGACACGATCGCCAAGAGCGGACGACACGAGTTCGCGGTGCATGGCTGGATTCACGAACTGAATGCCACGCTGCCCGACAGCGCCGAGCGTGCGTTGCTGAAGAAGGCCGTCGCTGAGCTGACGGAACTGACGGGGGTGAAGCCGACCGGCTACCGCGCACCGAGCTGGAACTTCAGCCCCAACACGCTCAGCATCCTGCGCGACATGGGCTTCCGGTACGAGAGCTCGCTGATGGCCGACGACAATCCGTACGAGCTGCTGCAGCGCGGGCAGCCGACGGGCATCGTGGAGCTGCCGGTGGAGTGGATCCTCGACGATGCACCGCTCTTCGATCCACGCGGCAACGCTTACATGAACCCGCGCGACGTGGCCCGTGTCTGGATCGACGAATTCGACAAGGCGTACGAGGAGCGCGGCATGTTCCTGCTCACCATGCACCCGCACGTCTCGGGGCACCGGTCACGCATCGTGGCGCTCGAGCTGCTGCTGGCGCACATCCGTACCAAGGCTGCCGGTACGGTGTGGTACGGAACGCACGCCGCGGCGGCCGAATACGTGCGCGCACAGGCCAAGCTGGGCGAACCCGTCGCACCGCGGTGAGGGTCGCGACGGAATCGGCGTCGTCTGGACGATGACGCCGGTTCCGCTCAGGGCACCTCGTGCCCAGTCGCCGCGCTCCAGATCTCCGTCCACTCCTGCGCGTCGAGCTTCAGCGACAGCGCATCCACCGCTTCCTGCATCGCCTCGATGCGGCGCGAGCCAGCCACGGGAATCGGGCGACTCGGATGCGGCAGCAGCCAGGCGAATGCCGTGGTGGCCACGCTGGCGCCATGACGGGCACCGACTGCGGTCAGCGCCTCGCGCACACGCGCTGCGACCGCATCGTGACTGGTCATCAGGCGACCACCGGCCAGCGGTGACCAGATCATGGGCTGGATGCGGTGCTGCTGGCACTGATCCAGCGTACCGTCGCTCAGTGGTGACAGGTGCAGCGGATGCAGCTCGATCTGGTTGGTGACCAGCGGAAAGCGGCTGCCCAGCAGGTCGAACTGCGCGCTGCTGAAGTTCGACACGCCGAAGTGCCGCACCTTGCCCATCAGCTGCAGGTGCGTGAACGCCTCGGCCACACGTCGGCGTCCATCAGCGCGTCCGGACGGTGGATCAGCAGCAGGTCGAGATGATCCGTCTGCAGCATGCGCAGGGAGTTTTCCACGCTGCCTACGATGTGTGCGAACGACGTGTCGTAGTGCTTGACGCGATGGGCCGGGCGGTTGGCGGTCGTGAGGCAGATGCCGCACTTGCTCACCAGCTGCATCTGTGACCGCACCGACGGTGACAGCGCCAGCGCCTCGCCGAACAACGCCTCCACGGTGTACCCGCCGTAAATGTCGGCGTGATCGAAGGTGGTGACCCCCAGCGCCAGACACTGTTCGATCCAGCGCAGGCGTTCCTGCGGCGACCACTGCCAGTCGCCCATGCGCCAGGCACCGGCCACGATCGGTGAGAGGCGGAAGTCCGGGATTCGCTGGGACGTACGGATCATCTGGTGCATGCGGTTCCGGCTCGGCGATGGGTGGAAGTCTCGACGTGTGCTACTTGATCAGGCTGATCGCCACCGGCTGCTCGGCAGGCACGCTCTCGCCGTTCATCAGGCGCACTGCGGTGAGCACCGCGAGGCGGCCCATCGCTCGCGGATTCTGCGCGATCGTCGCCGCCATGCGCTTCTCGGTGATCGCCTTGCGCGCATCGTCCTGCGCATCGAAACCCACCACGCTCACCTGCGCCGACTTCCCGGCGGCGGCGATGGCTTCCAGTGCGCCCAGCGCCATCACGTCGTTGCAGGCGAAGAGTGCGGTGATCCCGGGATGCGCCTGGAGGATGTTCTGCGTCACGTTGAACGCCTGGTCGCGTTCCATGTTCGCCGGCTGTGACGCCACGATCTGCATGCCACTGGCGCCGGCCAGGGCAGCACGGAATCCGCGCAGTCGTGCATCCGCCGTCTCGTGGCCGGGCACGCCCTCCAGCACCGCCACCGTCCCACGCCCCTGCAGCCGCTCCACCAGGAATGCGCCCGCCATGCGGCCACCATCCTCGTTGTCCGACCCGATGAAGCTGGCCACCGTCGCGCCGGCCGCCGACAGCGTGGCGGCATCGACACGGGTATCCACCGCCACCACCGGAATCTTCGCCGCATTCGCCTTCGCCACCGCCGGCACGATCTCCTTCGAGCCATTGGGCACCAGCAGGATCACGCGTACCTTGCGCTGGATCAGGTTCTCCACGATCTGCATCTGCCGCTCGACATCGATCTCGCGCTCCGGGGCCTGCACCACCAGTTCCAGCCCCAGGCTGTCGGCGGCCGCCTTGGCCCCCGCCTCCATGTCGATGAAGAACTGGTTGTTGAGCGTCTTCACCACCAGCGCCACGGTGGGCTTGGCACTCGCCTCACCACCGCGATTGCAGGCCGTGATCACCAGTGCGACCATGAACAGTGGCAGCACACGACGCAGCGTCGGCACGAAAGCCATGGGGATCAGCGGGAGGGGCGTTGGACGCGCCGGCGGAGCGCCATGTCGATCAGCACCGCGACGATGATCACGGTGCCGATGGCGACCTGCTGAAGATACGACGAGACACCGAGCAGGTTCAGCCCATTGCGCAACACGCTCATGATCAGCGCACCGATCAGCGTGCCGATCACCGACCCCGTGCCACCCAACAGGCTGGTGCCGCCGATCACGACTGCGGCGATCGCGTCCAGCTCGTAGCCCATGCCGGCGATCGGCTGCGCCGAGTTGAGTCGCGCCACCAGCAGCGTGGCGCAGACCGCGGCCGAGAGTCCGCTGATGGCGTACACGACCGTCTTGTGGAAGCGCACCCGCACGCCGGCCAGCTTGGTCGCTTCCTCGTTGCCACCGATGGCGTAGACGTAGCGCCCTGCCACCGTGCGCGTGAGCACCACGTACGCCACCGCGTACAGCAGCAGCATCAGCACCACCGGGGCCGGCACTCCGAGCACGTTGCCCGTGGCCACCACGCGCAGCGGATCGGGAAATCCGGAGATCGGCCGACCATCCGACAGCATCAGCGCCCCGCCCCGCGCCACACTCATCATGCCCAGCGTGGCGATGAAGGGTGGCAACTTGCCGAGCGTGATCATCAATCCGTTCAGCATGCCCGCCGCGGTACCGGTGAGCAGTCCCAGTGTCACGGCCACGGTCATCGGCAACCCACGCTGCAGCGCACCACCGATCACCACGCCCGCCAGCGCCACCAGCGA
>JANMON010000254.1:0-9298 GCA_031369265.1 Gemmatimonadaceae bacterium
TCAACCTCATGACCGACATGACCAAGGCTCGTGCCGACGGCTACATCTACGGCATGCTGCGCAACGGTCGCGGGTCGATGCCGAGCTACAATCGCATCGAGGAGCCGGATCGCTGGGACGTCGTGAACTACGTCCGTGGCCTGCAGGGCCGATTCCCCGGGCGGACGATTGCCACCGGACCGCTCGGGTATCCCGGCCAGACCGGCTTCACCATTCCGACGTACACGAAGACGGCGCCGACGCGCCCGTCGCCGATGTGGCGTCCCAGTGCCACGCCCACGGTCGCGCCCAAGCCGGCCGGTGAATTGACGTCAACGAAGCCGGCCGAGCAGGGGACGCCCAAGTGAGTATCCACAACCCGACCTATCCGCCCCGCGCCGATCTGATCGCCGCGTCGTCGAAGCCGGTTGCTGCCTGGATCAAGACGGCCGCGCTGGTCTCGACGGTCGTCGGTCTCGCCGCCTTCGTGGCCGGCGCATTGATGTCGCCGGATCGCATCTGGCGCGCGTTCCACTATCACTGGCTGTACTTCAGCGCCATCAGTTCGGGCGCCGTCATGTTCGTGGCGATCTTCCGCATCGTCACGGCCCGCTGGTCGCGGTCGATCGCGCGGATGATGGAAGGCTACGCGGCGTTCCTGCCGGTGTCGTGGCTCTTCCTGGTGCTCAGCGTGACCGTCGGCGGGAAGCACATCTTCCCGTGGGTCGCCGATCCCAATTCGCTGCCGAACTCTGAGCGCATGTTCTGGCTTGGCAACCATGCCTTCTTCGCGCTGCGCGAGATCGGCATCGTGACGGTGCTGTATGGCCTGCAGCTCTGGTTTATCTACAACTCGCTGCGCATCGATGTGGCGCAGTTGCCGGAAGGTGGTGCCAAGTGGGCAGGCGGTCTGCGCGCCCGCATGCGCGCCGGGTGGGGTGAGGAGCGTCGCGAGCTGCACAACCAGCACTCGCTGCAAGGCAAGATCGCAGTCGCGATGGCGATTATCTTCGGCTTCGGCTGGATGATGCTGCACTACGACCTGTCGATGGCGCTGGACGTGTTCTTCTTCTCGACGCTGTGGGGCTGGTGGAGCTTCATGACCGGAATCCTCGGGTTCCTGATGAGCTTCAGCCTGATCTTCTTCATGTGGCGGAAGCACTTCAACAACGCCGTCATCAACGAGATCCTCGGCGATCAGCAGATCCACGATTTGGGCAAGCTGCGATTCGCCTGGACCGCCTTCTGGGGTTACACCACGTTCGCGCAGTTGCTGATCATCTGGTATGGCAACATCGGCGAGGAGACGCACTTCTTCCGGCTGCGACTGATCGATCCGTGGCTGCCGGTCAGCTTCTGCGTGCTGATGCTGGTGTTCGTGGCGCCGTTCCCGGGCCTGATCTCGAAGGCCGCCAAGATGTTCATCCCGACCAACATCCTGTTCGCGATCGTTTCGCTCACGGGTACGTACTTGCAGCGCTACATCGAGGTCTATCCGTCCCTGTATGGCGTGCCGACCGATGGTGTGCCGTTCGGCTGGCAGGAACTGGGCATGGCCGCGATGTACTTCGGCCTCTGGATCACCTGCTACACGCAGTTCTTCGAGGCTTTCCCGCGCCTGCGCATCAGCTGGATGACGTCGAAGTTCCGCGATGAAGTGCAGATCCCGGTGGACGTCCGCACGATGGAGCCGCTGCCGGCGCACGAGTAGCGCACGGCATCACGCTTCGCTGCCTCACGAATGCCGACTGTATTCCGGTCGGCATTCGTCATTGCGGGGGCTTGATGCCGCGACCGGATTTCGGTACTCTACGCCCTGTACGGCAGCACCGTTTTTCGGGGGTCTAGCTCATCTGGTAGAGCAATTGCTTTGCAAGCAATAGGTGCGGGGTTCGAGTCCCCGGACCTCCATCGCACGTTCGAGACGGCCCCTGCAGGGGCCGTCGTCGTTTCAGCCAGCCGTGTTCACGTGTACCACCGCGCGACAAGCGCGCGAGGCATGCCGAACGCGCGTCGACGTCAGCGCCAGTCTCGAGACACCGTCCACTCCGAGGTGCGCGTCACCTCGTCGGCGTGTGGCCCCTTCCGCCTGCGACGAAGCGCACCGGTGAGTGCGCGCCCCGCCAGGATGCCCGCAGCCAGCGAGACGCCGATCAGCGCCACCTTGAACGCCGTCTCGACACCCGTCACCACCTTCTGCTGCGAGAAGCTGGTCACGCTGCGCAGCCCGATGCTGCCAGGCACCAGAATCAGCAGTCCGGGCACGATCGTCACGATCGGTGTGGTGTCGCGGCGCCGGGCGAGGAACGTGCTGCCGGCGCTGACCATCAGTGCGCCGAGAAACGCCCCCAGCTCCTCACCCAGCGCCCGGCCCGCGAAGCGGGAGGTCAGATAGGCCGTGGATGCCGCCAGCACGATCCACGGCGCTTCCTTCCCGTTCGCCTGCAGCAGCACCGTGAAGCAGAGCGGTGCGATGAGCACGCCCAACCCCTCCACCCACCACGGCAGCGCGCTGTTGGCGACGTGCAGGATCGCGTCGTGCGCCACCAGCCAGTCGCCGACCGCAGCGCCCAGCTTGGTGCCCAGCGCCACGCCGAAGCCGAGACCCAGGAACGTCACCAGTGCGCCACTGAGTCGCGCGGTGCCGCTGGCGAGGTGGCGGGTGGAGAGTTCGATCAGGCCGGTGGTGAACGTCATGCCCGGCAACAGCACCACCAGCCCCGCCACCGTCATCGCGTAGCCCGCGCCACTGTCGGTGACGGCGGCGAAGAGTTGCGCCACCGTCGCCACCAGGAACGCGCTCATCGGTTCCTCGATGTCGAGCCACTCGCTGTGCTTCTTGCTGCGCGTGATGATGACACCCGACAGCAAGCCGAGCAGCGCCGCGCCGATCAGGTCGGTCGCGCCGACCTTGAGGAAGCTGGCCACCGACACCGAGACCAGCACGAACGCCAGCAGCACCGGCGCGCCGGTCCATGGCTTCGGCTGGCTCAGCAGTTTTTCGATGCGCAACGTGCCCTCGACCGGGCCGAGCGTCCCGTACATCACGTCGCGCGCGATGCGATCCAGCCCCGAAAGGTGACTGAGGTTCGTGGAGCCGGGCTCGGCGCGGATCAGGTGCGTGCGCTGCGCATCCGGCGGCCCGAAGGCGGCCATGATCGACGTCGGCGTCGAGAAGAATTGCGCCTCCAGCCCCAGCTTCTTCGACACGTCGGCCAGCGTCGCCTCCAGCCGGTGGGCCGAGAAGCCCGCGTTGTGCAGCGCGCGACCGAGTCGCAGGATGAAGCCCACCGATTCGGCGGCGGTGATCGACGGCGCGTGCGGCGGCGTTCCGGAAGGGACGGGAGCGGGGGTCGTCATGGCACTGGCAGTGTACCCGCCCCTCGGACGGGCGGGCAGTGGCGTGGTCGCCGGTGCGCGGCGTCGTGTCGTTGCCTGCGCTGTACCGATGCCAGTTGCGCGCGGCTGATGACCGGCCTGGCCGGTGCCGGGGTATGCTGGGGCATGCAGGCTCCCGACGCCGTGGTCACCGCCGTGCTCCGCACCCTCGTGCGCGCCACCACCGACGCGCGGGTGCCGGTGGTCCTGCGGTCACGACGCGCGGGGCAGGCGCAGCGGCTGGCGGCGTGGCTCACGGCGGCTCATGGGAGCCGGCGCATCGTCATCGCGTCAACGCGGACGCGAGCGCAGATCGAGGTGCGACTGCCGGTGCAGATGCGCTGGCCGGAGCGGTTCGACGGTCCATCGGCCGACGGGCAGCACTCGCCGCCGGCGAGCCCGGCCACCACCTTTGCAGGATGATCCAACTCCTGCCGTCCCACGGGGCTCGCTGATGCGCATCCTGGTCATCGAAGACGATCCCATCGTCGGACAGTTCGTCAAGCGCGGGCTCGAGGAGCAGCAATGGACCGTGGACCTCGAGGCCGACGGTGAGTCGGGCGAGCGCGCGGCCGGACAGGGCGACGCCTACGACCTGATCATCCTCGACATGCGCCTGCCCGGCAAGGATGGCCTCTCGGTGCTGCGCACACTGCGCTCGCGCGGTTTCCAGCGTCCGGTGCTGGTGCTGACCGCGCAGGATGCGGTGGATGCCAAGGTGCAGACGCTGCGCGCCGGTGCCGACGATTACGTCACCAAGCCGTTCGCCTTCGAGGAGTTGCTGGCCCGCATCGAGGCGCTCTCACGCCGGCCGCGCCAGCTGGCGTCGCCGCGGCTCGAGATCGCCGACCTTGCGGTCGATCTCGACACGCGCGAGGTCACGCGCGCCGGCGTGCGCATCGAGCTCACGCCGAAGGAGTTCAAGGTGCTGGAGTACCTGATGCGGCATCCGGGGCGCGTGATGAGCCGCACGCTGATCACGGAGTACGCCTGGGGCTATCACTTCGACCCGGGCACCAACATCGTCGACGTGGTCATCACGCACCTGCGCAAGAAGGTGGACGCCGCCCACGACCAGAAGCTGATCGGCACCGTGCGCGGCGTGGGATACGTGGTGAAGGAGTGAGCCGGTGATCCACTCGATCCGGACCCGCGTCACGCTGCTCTTCATGCTGGCGCTGGTGCTGTCGGTGCTGGTGTTCGCGGGTGGGATCTGGACCGGGCGCAAGGACTTCGCCTATTACCGTGAGCTGCAGCGCTACGTGCAGTCGCAGGCCGAGCTGGCGATCCGCATCATCACGCAGGCGGAGACGCGCGGCCCGGTGACGATCATGCGCGATTCGCTGGTGGGGGCGAAGCTGACGCCCGACCTGGTCAGCGCACTGGAGGTCATTCCCGATTACCTGATCGTGCTCGACACCGCCGGCCGCATGGTCTACGTGTCGGAGAAGGCGCGCACGTTGCCGGCGTCGGACCTCACCTCGCTGCAGGAAAGCGCGCTGGACATCGATCCCGGCACCACCGCCACGCTCCTCACCCTTCGCTCCGACCAGATCTATCTCTCGGCACGCCTCGAGAACGACGTGCGCACACCGATCGCGCGCATCGTGGCAGGCAGCTCCACCATCACCACCGAGGCGCTCTGGCGCGACCTGCTGCGTTCGATGCTGATGCTGGCACCGGTGGTGCTGCTGCTGGGTGGCACCGCAGCCTACATCATCGGTGGCGTCGCCGTGCGACCGATCACGTTGATCATCAGCGAGCTGGAAGCCATCACCGACGGTCGCTCATTGCACAAGCGACTGGGCGGTGCCGATGCGGAGGGCGATGAACTGTCGCGGCTCACCAGCACGCTGAACGCGATGATCGGGCGCCTCGAGAACAGCTTCGGTGGCTTGCGTCGCTTCACCGCCGACGCCAGTCACGAGCTGAAGACACCGCTGACCGTGCTGCGCGCCAGCATCGAGCGGGCGATGATGGCGCGCCGTGGCTCGAACGAGCAGATGGAGTTTCTGGAAGAGGCACTGAACGAGGTGACGCGCATGGCGGATCTGGTCAACAGCCTGCTCAGCCTCGCGCGCGCCGACGAGGGCCGCTTCGACCTCGTGCGCGACGTGGTGCTGCTGGATTCGATCCTGCGCGACATCGCCGAGACGGCCACCATCCTCGGTGAACCGAACGGCATCCTGGTGCAGGTGAAGGAATGCGAGCCGCTGACGGTGGAGGGCGATGCGCCGCGCCTCCGGCAGCTGTTGCTCAACCTGGTCGAGAACGCGATCAAGTACACCACCGTCGGTGGCACGGTGGAACTGTCGCTGTCGGCAGAGCAGGGCAGTGCGGTGCTGACGGTGAAGGACACCGGCATGGGCATCGCGGCGGCCGACCTCCCGTTCATCTTCGAGCGATTCTGGCGCGCCGACCGCGCGCGCTCGCGCGCCAGCGGACGTGGCGGCACCGGACTCGGACTGGCGATCAGTCAGTACATCGCACAGGCGCACGGCGGCACGCTGACGGCGCAGAGTCGCCTCGGCCGTGGCAGCACGTTCACGCTCACGCTGCCGGGGGCGGTGCGTCGCGATTCCGGTCCCGCCGTGATCGCCGAACGCGATCGCATCAGCCACAGCGCGTAGCGCACCCAGCGAGTCGATGCAAGTGGCGCCGCGCGGTCGCGTGCGAAAAACATGTCGCCTGCATCACTGACGCTTAAGCAAATCGTAATGGACTGCCAGTGTTGGACGGCGGGTCCTATCGGCAGTTTAGCGAGGTCCCGTTCGACCATCATCCGGCATAAGGGAGAGGGTGGATGTTCGATCAATTGCTGGAAACGAAGCCGAAGAAGCAGCGCAGCGTCGGTGGCACGGTGATCTCGGTCATCCTGCACACCGTGCTCATCGCTGCGGCGGTCGTGCTGACGAAGAAGACCGCCGACGCGCTCGAAAAGCCGAAGGAGGAGAAGGTCGTCCTCGCGGAAACGAAGAAGGAGCCCGAGCCGGAGAAGCCGAAGGAGCAGCCGAAGCCCCAGGAAGTCGTGGCGCAGGTCGCTCCGCCGAAGGGCTTCCAGGTGCTGACGCCGCCCATCGACGTGCCGGACGTGATTCCGGATGTCGATCTGAGCCGCAAGGCGACGGACGAAGCGGACTTCAGCGGCAAGGGCGTTCAGGGCGGTATCGCGAAGGGCGTGGAAGGTGGCACCGGTCCGGTGATCAGCGACCAGCCGTATTTCGACTTCCAGGTCGAAAAGGCGGCCGCTGCCATTCCGGGCAGTGGAAACCCGGCGTATCCCGAGATGCTCAAGAGCTCGGGCGTCGAAGGTGAAGCCTTGGTGCAGTTCGTGGTGGACACCACCGGCCGTGCCGAGATGGGCTCGTTCAAGGTCCTGCGTGCCACGCACGACGCATTTGGTCAGGCAGTTCGCGCGGCCCTGCCGCGGATGCGGTTCCTCCCCGCCGAAATCGGCGGTCGCAAGGTCCGTATGCTGGTGCAGCAGCCGTTCGCATTCGCGCTCAACCGATAGGTCCCGGCTCCGCCCGGCCCATTCTCACTTTCTCAGCACTGGGGGTTTCCGATGGATCTGTCAATGATGGAGCTGTTCAACTCGATGGGTAACTTCGCGAAGGGGATCGTGTTCACCCTGTTCGCGATGTCCATCTGGTCGCTCACCGTGATGTTCTCGAAGTGGTGGTCGCTCCGCGCCGCCAAGGCCGAGACGCTCAAGTTCGCGCCGGAATTCTCGCAGTTCCTGGAAGAAGACAACCTCGGTGAGGCGATCAAGCTGGCCGAGACGTACAAGAAGTCGCATGTGGCCCGCGTGCTCGGTGGCGCGCTCGGCGAAATCCGTCCGCTGATCCAGGATGGCTCGGTGACGGTCTCCGACATCAACACCGCAGAACGCGCCGTCGAGCGCGAGATGCTGATGACGATCGTCGGCCTGAAGCGCGGCAATGCCGTCCTCGCGACGGTGGGTGCCACGGCGCCGTTCGTCGGTCTGCTCGGCACCACGATGGGGATCGTGAACGCCTTCACGGGCATGGCTGCCTCCGGCTCGGGCGGTATCGCCTCGATCTCGGCCGGTGTCGCCGAAGCCCTCATCACCACCGCCTTCGGCCTGATCGTGGCCATCCCGGCCGTGTGGGCGTACAACTACTTCCAGACCAAGATCGACAACCTCACCGCGGAAATGACGTACACCTCGAAGGAGATGATCGACTATCTCATCAAGGGTGTCTCGGGCGAGTTCGGCCGCTCCCGCTTCACGCGCGAGTTCAACACGACGGCTGGCGGCCAGAAGCCGATCACCTGAGCCTGACCCACCGCTAACGAGGGAGCGTCTCCATGGGGATGTCTGCAGGCGGCGGAGGGGCGGTCAAGGCCGAACCCAACGTCACCCCGATGATCGACGTCATGCTCGTGCTCCTGATCATCTTCATGATCGTGGTGCCCCAGATCGCGGCGGGGTTCAAGGCCACGCCGCCGAAGGGGCAGAACATCAAGGCTCACCCCGAAGATGAAAATGCCGATCAGGTGCTGGGTATCGACAAGGACGGCAATTACTACCTGAACAAGAAGCCGATCAACAACGCGGATCTGGAGCAGCTGGTGAAGCAGATCTACGATGCGCGCACGATCGACAAGATCATGTACGTGAAGGCGGATGCCGGGCTGGCGTACCACAAGGTGCAGACCGCGCTCGATGTCATCGCCAAGGGCGGTGTGCGCGTGTCGGGCCTGATCGCCGACCAGACCCCGGGCACGGAATCGACCGTCGCAGGTGACTCGCCGAAGGCCGGTGGCAATCCTCTCGACCTGAGCGGAGGCAAGAAGCCCTAATGGCGATGAGCGCTGGAGATTCCGAGGGCGGGTTGACGAACGACATCAACGTCACGCCCATGATCGACGTGTTGCTCGTGCTCCTGATCATCTTCATGGTCATCGTGCCGATGGCCCGCAAGACGATCGACGTGCAGTTGCCCGATCCGACGCCGCAGCCGCAGCCGCCTGGCCCGCCGCCACAGAACATCGTGCTGCAGGTCATGCAAGGCGGCAAGTTCAAGATCAACTCCGAGGAGCAGCCGCGTGAGAATCTCGGCAAGCGCCTGAAGGAGATCTACGAGCCGCGGCCCGACAAGCTGATCTTCGTCAAGGGTGATTCCCTGGCAACGTATCAGGACGTGGTCTACGCGATGGACGTGGCACGTGGCGCTGGCGTAAAGGTCATCGGTCACATGCCGGCCACCGCGCCGTAAGGCGGTCGCCAGGCCGATGCAGGACAGTGGGCGACTGGGCGTGAGCCTGGTCGCCCACTGTCGCGTTCCAGTCACACGAACCTTTCGCGCCTCGCCGGACGTAGAATGTGAGCGCACGACTCCCCATCGCCCAAACCGATGCACGATAGCAGCCTTCCTGAATCCGCCGATGTCACGCCCCGCCTGCCTGGTGAGCGCCCGAAGCTGCGGCCGCTCATGGGTGTGCCGGAAGGCGCCACCAAGGAGAACCGGAAGCGCGGGGCGATCGTGGCGATCCTGGCCCATCTCTTCGTCGTCTTCCTGCTCGTCTTCCGCTTCCGCACGGAGATCACCGCAGCGCTGACCGACGGCGCTGGCGGGCCCGGAGCGGCCGGCGGTGGCGGCGGCGGCCGCGGTGGCAGTCCGGTGATTCCGGAACGCATCCAGCAGTACCAGCTGTCGGCTCCGCCCCCGCCAGCCGCCAGCCCGCCGAGCGTGTTGCCGCCGATCGTGCCGGTACCGGAGATCAAGAAGCCGGTCGTGCCGGTGCCGGAGGTCAAGCCGACGCCCGTCACGTCGCCCACACCGGCCGATGTCCCCGCCACGCCCGGACCGGTGTCGCCACCGGCACCGGGCGCGGGTGCAGGTGCGGGTGCCGGCACTGATGCCGGTCCGGGCACAGGGCCCGGCACTGGCGGCGGCACCGGCTCGGGGATCGG
>JANMON010000281.1:0-4975 GCA_031369265.1 Gemmatimonadaceae bacterium
GGGGGGGGGGGTGTTCGCCGGGGGCGGTGGGGGCGGCTGTGATGGGTGGGTTGGAAGGGGGCAAACGTCCGAAACGGACCGGGGAAGGTCAAGAGGATGAGCGCGATTCGGTTTGCGTGGCGTGTTCCGATCGCCGGGGTACACAAGGGGTCTCGCTTGCGGCGTACTTTCGGGTACGCGTTCGTGGTCCTCCGTCCCTGCCCGCAATGATCCACCGTCTCTTTCTCCTCACCGCCGCTTCCATTTCGATCACCGTGAGCGCCTGTGCCCAGACCGGGCACGAGCAGCATCGCGACCACGCCGCCGGCATGCCGCCGGTGACGCTCCCCGCCGGCTCACTGGTGACCGAGGCCGACGTGCGGTTCATGCAGGGCATGATCGCGCACCATGCGCAGGCGGTGGTGATGTCGCGCATGGCGGTGAAGAACGGTGCGAGCCCGCGCGTGCTCAAGCTCGCCCGGAAGATCGACCTGGCGCAGGCCGGCGAGATCGTGCTGATGCAGGACTGGCTGCGCGCGTATGGCCAGTTCGTGCCCGACACGTCGTCGTGGCGTGGCATGACGATGACCGGGATGCTGACCACCGGGCAACTCGAGCAGATGGACCGTTCGCGTGGCGGGGAGTTCGACCGGCTGTTCCTGACGCTGATGATCCGCCATCACGAAGGCGCGCTGAGCATGGTGGCTGACCTGCTCAAGTCGCCGCGTGCTGCGCAGGAAGTGGACATCAACGTGTTCGCGAACGACGTGGAGACCACGCAGACGGCCGAGATCGGCCTGATGCGACAGATGCTGCTGGACCGCTGACCCTCACTCTGGAGTTCGACGACATGGCCGTACTTCGTGGCGTGCGCACCGCTGCGCCTGCCCTCCTGTTTGCCCTCGCCGCCGCCGCACCGGCGCTCGGCGCGCAGTCATTTCCCAGCGGGAGCGATCCGCGCAACGGGCTGAAGCCCGGCCTGCACGACGCCGGTGTCGCGATCGCCGGCATGACGCTGGTGTCGACGACGGGCAAGGCGGCGCCGTTCGACTCGGTGCGTGGCCTGACGTTCGTCAACAGCGACCTCGCGTTCCGCGGCAACACGGTGGTGGTCGGCAACTTCGCCGGCTTCACGATCTACGACGTGAGCAACCCCGCCAAACCCGAGCTACTGTCGGCGGTGGAGTGCATCACGTCGCAGGGTGACCCGTCGATCGTCGGCACCCTGCTGTTCGTGTCGGCCGAGGGTGGCGGCAACCGGAAGGATTGCGCGAAGGGTGGCGTGAAGGATCCGTCGGAGCACATGACGGGTGTGCGCATCTACGACATCGCCGATCCGCGGGCGCCGCGGCTGGTGAAGAATGTCGAGACGTGCAAGGGATCCCACACGCACACGGTGGTGCCGTCGCCGACGGACAGGAACGTCGTGTACCTGTACGTGTCGGGCCAGCAGGGTGCGCGCCCGGAGGCGGAGCTGGCCGGCTGCAAGAACGGCTCGGATCCGGCAGACGAGTCGAACTCGCTGTATCGTCTCGACATCATCAAGGTGCCACTGAACCGTCCGCAGGATGCGAGTGTGGTGAGTGGCGCGCGCATTTTCACGGGCCTTGGCCCGGCGCCGGCACGTGGTGGTCGCGCGCGTCCTGCGCGTGCGCTGCCCGGTGCCGACAGCGCGATGATGGCCGCGATGGCATCGACCGGCCCGCGCAACTGTCATGACGTGACGGCATATCCGGCGATGAACCTGCTGGCCGGTGCGTGCGGCAGCTATGGATTGCTGGTGGACATCAGCAATCCAGAGAAGCCGGTGCGCCTGGATGCAGTGGCCGATACCAACTTCTCGTTGTGGCACACGGCGGTGTTCTCGAACGACGGCAAGAAGGTGGTGTTCACCGACGAGTGGGGCGGCGGCACGTCGCCGAACTGCCAGGCCATTCATCCGCTGGAGATGGGCGGCAACACCACGCTGGTGATCGGCGCCGACCGGAAGTTCACGCAGCATGCGTACTTCAAGATCCCGACGGCGCAGGGCGCGAACGAGAACTGCGTGAGCCACAACGGTTCTCTGATCCCGGTACCCGGTCGCGACATCATGGTGCAGGGCTGGTATCAGGGCGGCGTGGACATCATCGACTTCACGGATGCGGACAAGCCGGTGGAGCTCGGGTACTTCGATCGCGGTCCGGTGGATGCGCCTTCTTCTGACGGCGCTGCCAATAGCCGGACACGTGGAACGATCGGCGGGTCGTGGGGGGCGTACTGGTACAACGGGCGGATCTACTCGAGCGAGATGGCGCGCGGGTTCGACATTCTCGAGTTGGTGCCGGGGCCGATGCTCTCGGCCAATGAAATAGCAGCCGCGAAGCTCGTTCAGTGGAATGAATTCAATCCGCAGAGTCAGCCGAAGATCGTGTGGCCGGCGGCGTTTGCGGTGGTGCGGTCGTATCTCGATCAGCTGGTGCGGGTCGAGGGGTTATCGGCGGCGCGGACGTCGGAGATCGCGAGTGCACTCGATATGGCGGAGAAGCAGAGTGGATCGGCGCGGCGATCTGCGCTCACCGCGCTGGCGGGCGCGGTGACGCGGGATGCGGCGGGGGCGAAGGATGCGGTGCGGGTGACGGCGATGGCGGGGGCGATCGCGGAGTTGGCGAAGGCGACGCGGTAGGAGCCACCGACTGGAGTGCAAAGCGGCACCTGCGCGAGACGCGGGTGTCGCTTTGTCGTGATGAGGGGTGCGTCGAACTGGTGTGCGCGCTGCGTCCTATCGCCGGCAGATTCCGCTGTCCGCCAGCGGGCAGCGACCACATACGGCTCCGCACACCTTTGACAAGTGACGCGTGTCACTTTACACTCTCCCTGTCGGCGATGATCCGGAACTTCAGGCACAAGGCCTTGAGAGTGCTCTATGAAACGGGAAGCGGCCGCCTGCTCCCGCCGGCGGTCGTCCCGAGGATCGAAGACGTGCTGTCGATCCTGGACGTGGCGTCGTCAGTGGACGGGCTCCGCCTCCCAGGGCTTCACCGGTTGAAGGGACGTCGCCGAGGCGAGTGGGCCGTGTCGATAACGGCGAACTGGCGTCTCGTTTTCCGGCTGTGCGACGGGCACGTCTGTGACGTCGGCTACGACGACTACCACTGAGCGGAGCAGCATCATGGCGATGAAAAATCCGTCGCATCCCGGCCGCGTCGCGCGCTCGATGTGCCTGGAGCCACACGCGCTGACCGTGACGGCGGCAGCGGCGGGGCTTGGCGTCTCGCGCCAGGCGCTCAACAACTTGGTCAATCAGAAAGCGGCGATGAGCGCGGAGATGGCGGTGCGGCTGGAGAAGGGGTTCGGGATCAAGGCCGAGGTGTGGCTGGGGATGCAGATGGCGTTTGATTTGGCGGCGGCGTACCGGGGGGCGCGGGGGATGCGGGTAAAGCGGTTTGGGGTGGCGGCGTAGGGCGAGTCCGGCGGCACACCAAATCCGCGCGCGTGTGACCTACGCGAGCGAGAGAGAAGGCGCTATCCATTTCGGCCGGTGCCCTGTTTTCCCTGGTGTAAACCCGTGTACAAGGACACATTCAGCGCTGAATTCAACACAGGACGCTGATGACGGAAGAACAACTGCGTTACGGATGGCAGTCGAACTTCGAGGAGTTCAAGGCAGCCGAACCTCAGGCGATCCGTGAACGCCTCGCGGCGTTCATCGTCGACGCGTCGCCAGAACAGCGGCGTGCATGGAAAGACTCGATTCCGCCGTTACAAGGTGAAGTGGGAAAGTCGATCGTCACGAATGCGCTGGCTCGCGACTACTCCGCTATTCTCGAGTACATGCTGCCTATGGAATCGAGACGTCCCGACGTGATTCTACTTGTCGGTGGCAGCGTGATGATCGTCGAACTCAAGGGGAAATCCTATCCATCGCAGGCGGATCTCGATCAGGTCGCAGCGTACGCGCGTGACCTGCGGAATTATCATCGCGAGTGCGCGGGTCGCGACGTCCATCCGGTGCTCGTGCCAACTGGTGCCCGGGGTGATCTCGGCGAAAAGGAAGGGGTTCGCATCGTCGGTCCCGACGCGATTGCCGGCCTCGTCAATCGGTTGACGGCTCCTGCACCACAGCCGAGGATTTCGCGTGATGCGTTTCTTGCGTCGGAAGCATACTGTCCGCTTCCGACGCTCGTGCAGGCCGCGCGTGAACTCATGTACTCCGGCACGCTCCGCACAATCGATCGCGCCCGTGCCGCCACACAGCCTGCGATCGACGAGATCAGCAGGATCGTGCATCAGGCGCATCTCACCAAATCCCGCCACCTTATTCTGTTGACAGGGGTACCGGGCGCCGGAAAGACACTTGTCGGCCTCCAAACCGTGCACGCCCGATCTCTCGACGACCTCGCCGTTGAGCGTGCCGTAGGAAAGCCGACGACACCGGCGGTCTTCCTGAGCGGGAATGGTCCGCTTGTCGACGTGCTGCAGTACGAGATGCGCAGCGCTGGTGGTGATGGCAAGACGTTCGTACGCGGCGTCAAAGACTATGTCCAACGTTACTCCGCGAAGAAGTCTCTGATTCCACCGGAGCATGTGCTCGTTTTCGATGAGGCACAACGCGCCTACGACATCGACAAGATGCGTGAGTCGCACGGGACGATGGATGCACGGTCCGAGCCGGCAGAGTTCATCAGTTTTGCCGACCGTATTCCGGAATGGTGCGTCGTCATTGGATTGATCGGCTCGGGTCAGGAGATCCATGTCGGTGAGGAAGGTGGTATCGGTCAGTGGCGCGACGCGGTCGAGGGCTCCGACCGATCACGCGACTGGTCAATCCACGCACCGCCGGCGCTGTCGCCGAGTTTCGAGGGGAGCAGCGTTCCATTGGAGGTCCGGCCGACACTCAACTTGGACAAGGAACTCCGATTCCATCAGGTCGAGCACCTTCACCGATTCGTTGCCGGCCTGCTGGCTGATACGTCGACAGAAACACTATCAGAACTTGCGGCACAACTGAATCGCG